>DAOWAC010000049.1 GCA_030634785.1 Chloroflexota bacterium
AACCGACCAAGGTCAGGAAATTAAAAACGGAAAAAACAAATATCTTGTTGGAGCAAAAAGCTTGTTTAAATTCAAATCATTAATTGATGAAAGCAAAGTACCAAAAGGAATGAATTTTACAAAAATTCTTTTTGATGTTTTAGTAAAACATGATTACAAAGCACTTTCAGCATTCCATCACAAAAGTCTTTTCATTGGAATGATGCATTTCATGGACTTATACAATTATGACATTCAAAGGGTTCAAAATTGTGCAATTCATTATGCAACACCAAGTGCAGAACATCCAATTGTTCCATTTTGCGCATTCAATGTGTTGCCTGGTCTTTACAGAGACAAAATCCAGAAAGAATTTGGGATACCAATAAAACAATGGGAAAAAGAAACAGGTCGCAAACTGAAAAAAGAATTTTACAAAAGAGACAAAAAAGATTTAATGGACGAAACATATTTCAAAACCTATAAAAGTTTTACAAAAAACGATTAAGTGAAACAAATGCCTGCATCAATAAAAAGATCTCAAACTAAAAAAAAAACAATTAAATCAATTCGCAGGCGAAAAATGAAACGTGTGCCTAGTTCTAAATTGCAGAAAAAAATTCGCTAATAAAATTTTTCTAAAAAAAAGCTTACGCTAAAGTGCTAAAAAAAGCCCTCGGTGGGATTTGAACCCGCGACCCCAAGTTTACAAAACTTGTGCTCTACCACTGAGCTACGAGGGCAAAAGCTTTTTTTTTATTTTTACTTTTTTCAATAACAGAATTAGATATCCTCACTTTTTTAATTGTTTTGAATTTCCTTCCAAAAGCTTTTTGTCAATCAATTCCATTTTTTCCCTTGCTTCTGCAATATTTGCCTTGGTATCCTTGCAACCGTCATTTTGCAAAAGACAGGCTTGTGTGTGAATTTTTGTTCCTTTAAAATTGTCAAATGCAAGGTTTGCTTCATGATAACAGCATAATCCAATTGTTGCAAGTGGTTTATATTTTTTCACAAGCTTTGTAACCATGCTTCCTCCAGGAGCAACAAATGCCTTTGCATAACCCAGTTCTTCAGCAATTCCAATAAGTTCTGAAATATCGCATTTTCCGCATCTTTTACACTGCAATCCCTCATCACTATATTTTGCCCTGCATTTCTTACTGTTTCTAAGACAATGTGGTAAAAAAAGAATTCTTTCACTGTAAGGAGTTGCCTTAAAACCGTATTCGTTTAGTTTGTTTCTCAACTCTACATGAGTATAATTAACCATTCTCTTATTCAAACCAAACCTTTGTGCAATAACCTGTGTTGCGCCTGCAACATCTAAGTGAGTAGTTCTGTCAATTGTTCCGGCAATGGCTTCTTTTATTTTTGCAGTAATTTTTGGCATAAAACAACAATAAAATAGGGATAGGAAAGGATTAAATAATTAAAGAAAATATGTTTCTTCAATTTTTTCTTTTTACTTTATTTGATTTCACTTCAAAAAGAGTGACGTAATCTTTGTCTGTTTTAACTTTTTCTTTTTCAAAAATTTCGCCACAAATATCCAAAACATTTACTGCATCTTTTTTTGTCAGTTTGTTTTCAAAAGTCAAAAGATAGGCGTCTTTTTTGCGCGGATCTTTTACTGCCCTAATTAGTAATTCCTTTTTAGTATTAAGAAAAATATCCCACGAACCTTTTTTTCCAACCAAAACTCTCACCTTCCTTAAACTAATACATATTACCGATTTATTTAATAAAAAACTTTGCTTTAACAGATTCCACGACTGGAATTTGATTCCTTTTCGCAAGGGGAGTGCTACTTTGATTTTATAAACTTAGGAAATTTGTTGAAAATTTGGCTGCGGATTCCTTTTTTTGTTTAAAAGTTATTTTGCAGGCATCAGTTTTTCCATTTTTGTTGCCAACAAGTATTTTCCAAAAGAGTTGTCTTTAAAGCTGAATTTTTTTGACTCCCCTTGTACTTCTACAAAATCACCTACTTCAGCTTTGCCTGCTTGTTCGCCTGACAAGAGACACAAAGTTTTCTTTTTTCCTTCTTCTACGGTTATTCTTTGCACTTCTATTCCGTCTACAATGTGTTTTTTGTTACTTCGTACAATTAAGCCTTTTATAGAAACCATATGATTTATCACCTTTTCTTTTTCTTAGCCAAAATCAGTCTTTGCTACTATCTTTGTGATTATAGCAATAAGCTTGCTCACTTTCAGTTAATCCAAGCAAAAGATTTGTAATGTCTTTAATTGTCATATTTGACAATTTTGCATACTGGCTAATAGTATGCATTTTGTCTATTTCTCCGCTCTGGTGTTTTCCTATGTCACTGCGCACAAGAGCAATAAGTTGTTTTTTATTCATAAAAGTTTTCACTATAATAATTAATCGTCAAATCATGTTATATACTGCAAAAATCCATTTTTATACAATTTTTTCTCCAAAAAAGAAACAAATTGCCACAACTTGGATTTGAATTCTCTTCATGGCTAGTTTGAGGTTTGTGGTAGGCTGGTTTGAGGTTGCTTCGTGTATCCGAACCGGATATTCCTCCATCAAATCACCTCATTTCATTTTTCGGCTAACAGTATTGCTTCGCCTATATTGTTGATTTTCTGGAAAAGCTTTATTTTGAATCCAGCGTCTTGGAATAATTGCTTCATTTCTTTTTCTGTTATCAGGCATTCTGGGACCTTTGCTTTTGTTCTTTCCAGTACTCCGTTCATTGCGTTCACCTCTGATTTTTTTGAGTATTCAGCAACTTCTTTGGCGTAGGCTATAGCTTTTTGAACGTCTTCTTTTGAAGCTATTTTTTCTCTTAGAACTGCCCAGAATACGCTGTTGTAAGCTTCATTGGCTCTTTTCCTGTATTGCTCTCTTACTTTTTCTTTATAGCTGGTGTGAGTGTATTCGAGTTCTGTGTATGGGTCTGCTATAATCACTTTTCCGCCTTCTTCCAGGCTTTCGAACATTTCTTGTACAACTTTCTTTTTGTTTTCTGTTGGGTCTCCAATGTGATGGAAGGCATAAAGTGCAGTTATAAGGTCTGGTTTCAGATTTTTTTTCTTTAGGCAGCTTCCAAGTTTGTTTATATCTACAATGTCAAAGTGCATGTTTTGGACTTTTTCTCTTTCTGCAATCTCTGCTGCCACTTTTATTATCTCTGGTCTGATGTCGGTTGCGTAAATCGTGCCTTTGTTGCACTTTTTTGCTATCTGCACAGCAGTAGAACCTGTTCCCGTTCCAAAATCTACAACAAGTCTTGTGTCAGACGGAACCAAAGTCAACAAGTTTTTCTGCAAGTCTGTGTAAAAAGAAGTCATCCTGAGATATCTCGTGAATTCTTCCTCCGAACTGTAAAAACTTGTAGAACCTTCTTCTTTCATTAAATCATCTCATATTTCTTATTGTCAAGTTCTTTATGTTAGTGAGTTCTTTGATTCCGTCTAAGTAGTTTATTCTGCCCAAACCTGATTGTTTGGCACCGCCCCACGGACAGCCTATTTTGTAGCCTCCGCTGCCGTTAATAACTACTGTTCCAACAACAAGTTTTTTTGCAATCTGTTTTGCTTTTTCGATGTCTTTAGTCCAAATGCTTGCCGTTAATCCATATTTTGTGTTGTTTGCTTTTTCTATAGCTTCTTCAATTGTTTCAAAGGAAACAAGTGGAATAACGGGTCCAAAGGTTTCCTCTTTCATTACCTTCATATCATCTGTTAAATTTGTTAACACTGTAGGTGGAAAAAAGTAACCTTTTCCTGCCAGTTTCTTTCCTCCTGTTAAGATATGTGCTCCCTTCTTTTTTGCATCTTCAATGTGGTCTTCAACTGTTTTTAGTTGAAATTCTCTTATCAGTGGTCCAATGTCTGCTTTGTCATCACTTTTATCAATTGTAACAGCGTTTGCTTTTTCAACAATCTTTTTTGTCAACTGTTCAAAGATTTCTTTTTGAATGTAAATTCTTTCTATTGAACAGCACACTTGTCCTGTGTTGATTGTTGCCCCTCTAACTATTCCTTTTGCTGTTTTTTCCAAATCTGCATCTTTGAGGACTATTGCTGGGTCCTTTCCACCTAACTCTAAAATAATTTTGTGAAGCTTTTCTGCACTGTCCTTCATTATCTGTTTTCCTGCTCTTAAACTTCCTGTAAAACTGACTAGGTCTATATCCTGTTTAACAAGTTCTTTTCCTGTTTCTTTTCCTCCAATAATTAGCTGAATCACATTTTCCGGCAAGTCTTCTTTTTCCAGTTGTTTCAATAAATTAAAAAATTCTATTCCTATTAAGGAAGAGTGCTCTGATGGTTTAAACAAAACAGTGTTTCCTGCAAGGAGTGCTGGCACAATTGAAACTAAAGGGAGTTCTAAGGGATAATTCCATGGTGTTATTGCTGCAACAACCCCTATTGGCTCATAACACAACACATTTTTTTCTTTCTCATTTTCATCCAGTACTTTTTCTTTTAATGCTATTGGAGTATTTTTCAAAAAAAAGTTTGTGGCGCTAATTGCTGCTTCTACTTCTCCAACTGCCTTTTGAATAGGTTTTCCCATTTCATCATGAATTATTTTGGCAAGTTTTTCCTTATTTTGCTCCAAAAGTGGAACAAGCTTTTCTATTATATCACTCCTTTTCTCTAACCCAACTTTGTTCCAAGCAAGTAACACTTCCCTAGCCTTTTTTACCATAGCTGGAATCTGCTCCAAAGGAGTTTCCTCTACTTCTCCAATAATCTCTTCAGTAAAAGGATTAACTGAAACAATTTTGCTCATAGTATAATCAAATTCTCCCAAAAATTATAATAATAGAGTGCCCTGACTGGGCGGCAAACCTTCTATTTCGGATAAACCACTAACTTTTCCTCTTTGAAACCTGTTTTTCATTTCTTTTTTTTGTGAATTTGTTTGTTTTTCCATTAAACTGGTAACCTTGCACTGGAACGAATTTTATTTGGATTCCCAATGCTTTGATTTCTTCAACGGAAAGTTTTCTTTTTTTATCATATTTTAAAACAGGTTTTGCTTTTTGTCTGTCGCGGATTTTTACAAAAGTGTAGCCAACATGTCTTCCTCTGGATGTAATTGCTATGCCTGGGTCAATTTTTTTTGACCTTGCAGCAGTTTTAACCCAAGATTGTAAATCGCCGACGCTTGGTATTGCAGAATTTCGTGAATGGGAATGAATTTCCATATATTCGCCAGTCTTTCGTTTTCGTGGCCAACACATTCCGACGCCAAAACCTTCTGTAGCGATTGTTGGACTCTTTCCTCTTTTTTTGAACCAAAACATTTCAATGTCGTTAGGTCTTATCTTTTCAGCTTTTCCTTTTAGTCCAAACCTTTCCTGATTAAATTCCATAACCTGCTCGAATATCCTTGCTTGAAATCTCCTGTCTTTGGCTCTTTGGGTAAGGTCACGCTGAATAACCTCTGAAGGCGTTAACTTTCTTACTTTTCTCTTAGCGGGCATTCATATCACTCATATTTATTCCTCTTTGTTTATTAAAAATAGTTGGTCTAGCCCAGCCAGATCATTGTTATGCCCCGACTGGGATTTGAACCCAGGTTTATGCCGTGAGAAGGCATGGTCCTTGACCGGGCTAGACTATCGGGGCTTTGGTGTGTTGAGTAATATTAAAATATGTTCTCGACTTCTTTATATATATTGTGATGAGCAGGCTGAGAACTGAGCAATGAGGCTTTTTGTCTTATTGTGATGAAGAAGATTATGAGTTCTGAAAACGCATTTTTTTGCCTGCGTTTCTTTTTTTCTTAAAAATTAACCAGTGTATGAATCAAAGGAATCTATTTTCCATTCAATGGCTGTATCTTCTTCGAATATAATACTGCTTATTCCAACCATTGCTTCTTCGTCATTTACAAAAAGTTTCCAGAATTCATTTGCTCTTGGTGTTATTCCATTGATTGAATCAATCATTACTCCCATTTCTCCATAATCAGTAAATTCTACTTCTGCAATTTCCTGCATTGCTTCAAATGCATTTGTTCCTTTTGAAATTTCTGTAGTTGTATCCAAAACTGTTTCTTCGTTTGCAACTGCTTTGAATGAAACATTTACTTTTTCATATGGTGAAGTGTATTCAACCGGAACACCGCTTATAAAAACAAACCACAGTATAAGAAGTCCTAAAAGCAAGGCTACAAGTTTTAGGTCAAAAAGCCTGCTTTTTTTGGCAACTGATTGTTCTTTTTTTGTTTCATCCATTTTAAGTCCTCACTAAAAGTTTTAGCCTGTTGATTACTGTTGTGTCTTCAAGAACAGGATTGCTTATTATTGCTCTGTCAAATATTGGTGTGATTAACAATGGGGCTTTCCACCAAGTATCTTGCTTTGCAAATGGAAGCATGCAGCTCATTATTGGGTTGTTGTTTGGTGTAAATTTTAAGAGTCTGTAGGCATTGCAGAAAAGTATGCTTAAAACATATTTCAAAATCTTCATTTTTCTCAATCAATTAACTGCTTTTCTTTTTTTAAGTTTAATTGCTTGATAATAGCATAAATAAATATGCCGGAGGAGGGATATGAACCCTCGGCCTTTCGATTATGAGTCGAACGCTCTAACCAGGCTGAGCTACTCCGGCATTATAAGAATTTTTAGTTCAATTAACCTTTAAATAGTGACTTTTTGTTTGCATTAGTGCTTTGCAGAGAATATATCAAAGCCTAATAATGCCTTTTTCTTTTGTAGGAAACTTATTTTGGTTACTGTAATCAAGTCTTGAAAGCATGTCAAGACTGCCGTTGTGTAACAAAACACGGTCAGCATATCCTATAAAAAGCCCTGTTTCAAGCACTCCTGGAATGTCTTTTGCCTGAAATTCCAAATCTTCCAATGAATATATTTCGTCAACGTTTACGTCAATAACATAATGGCCTGTTTCTGTTTTGAACATTCTTCCATTTTTTTCCCTTGCTTTTGCTATTCCAAGTTTTTCGAGCTGTAGCAGGGTTCTTTTCCATCCAAAAGAACAGACTTCGAACGGAATCAGTCCTTTTAATGGTTTGCCATAATTTTTTGCTTCTGTTATTACAATAAGTTCTGCTGCACTTTGTGCAATCATTTTGTCTCTTACAAAGCTTCCTGATTCTCTTTCAATAAAATTAAATTCTTTGTCTACAAGGTCAACAAATTCAATTGCGAGGTCAATTTCTCTGTCATTTATTGTTGTTGTCTTTATGTCAAGGTCATTCAAAATTTGTGCAATTTTGCTATTTGTTGGAACAACTCTTACATCAATTTCTTCTTCTTCAATTTTCAACGCAAGCTTTTTTACAAACCTTATGCTTTCAGGACTTGTTCCAAATGAAAGTATCATATTGTTTGAAACATACTTTGCAATGA
>DAOWAC010000061.1 GCA_030634785.1 Chloroflexota bacterium
AGAATTTTTAAAGAAATTCTCAGACCACACAGTCGAACTCTTAAGATTTACTCCAGCAAAAAAACCACTCTTGCCAGAAAAACTAATGTGGCACTATATTAGTGGTTTTAAGAAAAGTTCACAAAAAGCAGGCTTGGAGGGAACAATAGAATTTGACGACATTGTAAAAAACATTGAAAGAATAACAGAAACAATTGACTCCAACAGCAATTCAGAAAAAGCAAGATACAGACCCCACCTGTTTTTAGAAAAACTTACCCAAATAAGAGGTTCAGACAAACACCTTGTATTTATTTCAGAAACACAGGAAGAAATTTGCATAAAACCATTTGAAATAAACACAGAAACACTTTCAAGCGGTCTAACAACAGTAGAAACACTAAAACAGTTCCACAGCACAATATTGTTCTCTGCAACAATAGGAGACGAAAACCTGTTTATGGAAGAATTTGGTTTAAACAAACAACAAACAAAAGTCTTCAAACTAAGTCACATGCCACACGAAAACCTTGTTTTAATAATTGACACCGAACTTGATTCAACCTTTAAAAAAAGAATGGAAAATGCTTCAAAATACGCAAAAAAAGTAAAACTCTTACTAGAACAAGATTCTTCACTATTAGTAAGCTGCTGCAACCAGTTTGAAACAGACCAATTAATTGAAGCAATTTCAGAAATGGAAAGCGGACAAGATATTGAAAACCTTTCAGCAGAAAAACCATACGCAATAAACATCAGAACAAAACATGCAAGAAGCACAAACAAAGCAAGCAAAGTAAGAAACTGCATTGTAATAGGACTACCCTTGCCAGATTATTCAGATTTTTACTTTGAACAAAGAAAAAAATACCTGGAAGAAAAATACGGAAAAAAACACGCAGGAAAACTAATTAACAGAAAAGCAGTTGATTTAGCAGTACAATTAATGGGAAGAATTACAAGAGACCTAAAAAACCCCAAAGTACTCGTACTAGCAGACAAACGCTACAAAAACGATTACTTCCTACAAGACTTTTACTACGAAATAATTCCCAAATATCTAAAGCCATACATTAAAATTGTAAAAAACAATTACGGACTCAAAGAAGAACTAATCAAGTTTAAGGAAAAACTCAAGTAACTGCTACATAATAATTCACCGGAAACTTGGTCTTTCAAAGCGGTTTTAAATGCCAAAAAACTAATTCAGGTTTTATATAACCTTTGGCGTTATATATTAACAGGTGGTAAAGATGGAAAAACTTGTAATCAAAATCGGAGCCGACCAAATGAAAGAACTTAAAGACGTTTTTGATAACCCAAAAAAGTATTCTTTTTCAAACACTCACACTCTCTTTTTGGACACAAGCGAAGACCTTTACAGGCTACTTTCCCCTCAAAGACTTGAATTGCTTAGAAGGTTAATCAAATATCAATCTGAGAAAAAAACAGTCGGCGAATTAGCTAGAGAACTGGGTCGAAAACAGGAAGCAATAAGCAGGGACGCTTCCTTTCTTGCAATGCACAAAATGATTAAAAAAATCAAGAAAAAAAGAGAAGTTTACCTGAAACCAATGTTCAAATCACTTGAGATAAGATTTGCAACAGCATAATAACGCCAATCTCCTGTATGGCAGAATTCTTTTCAACCATTGAAACAAACATTGCCTTTAAAGAAGAATTGCTGAAATCTCTCAAAGATTTGGAGGACGCAAGACATTTGAGGATAATTTACTCAGAAAAGCTTGACAAAAACAAAATAGTCATTTCTTACTTGTAAGAAAATCTTATATACTAGTTTGTGTCTATTTGTATTGAGGTGATATAATGCATACATCTGTTGAGACAACAAAAATGTCTACAAAGGGTCAGGTGACCATTCCAAAGGAAACAAGGGATTTTACTGAAAGCGGGACTGAAACAATTTTTACAGTTTTTCCGCTGAACAAGGAAACGATTATTTTGAAAAAGCTAAACAAGCAAAAGATTGTTGGAGAATTCAGGGCTTTGAGGGCAAAGGTTAAAAGCAAGATTTCTGAGGCGGAAGTGAATGAAATCGTCCACAAGGCAAGGTAAGCCCAAGCTGGTTTTGGATACTAATATTCTTGTTTCTGCTTTGATTGCAAGAGAGGGTCAACCGGCAAAAGTTTTTGAAAAACTAATTCTTGGCGAGGTTGAAAACAATTCTAGCAAGGAAATAATCGGTGAGCTAAAAGAAGTTTTTGGACGAAAGGAAATTACAAAGAGAACAACAGCAAAGGCAAGGCAATTTATCTTAAGGCATTATTTGAACAACTCTATTCAGGTTCTTCCAAAAAGCAGGATAAAGGTTGTTGAACATGACTCAGACAACAAATTCCTTGAAGTAGCAGTGGAAGCAAAAGCACAGTTTATTATAACAGGTGACCAGCACCTGTTAAAATTGAAGAAATTCAATGAAATTAAAATAATAACAGCAAAACAGTTTATGGAAAGCGATAGAATTTAACTGATATCACCATCTCAGAGTACCCATTCAATTTTTTTGTTAACTTTTTAACAGTTTACAAATTTGAATTCGGCTGGTTCTCTAAAGCCTCTTTTTAGTAAAATATCTCTTTCTTTTAGTAAACAGCTTCTGTTGTGGGCTATTGCTTTGTTTAGGTTTCCATTTTCCCATGCTTTCATGCAAAGCAGGCCATTGTCATTGAATGGGTCTCCGTATTGTGGAATACTAAGCATTTTGACTGCATTTTTCTTTGCTTCAAATTTTTCTTTGTTTAATTCTCTTTCAAATAAATGTTTTGTTTTTAGGTTGTGAAAAAGGACACCTCTTTCAAAATCACAGTTAAAGGCATGAAATGGTTTTGTTAAATTGTTTAATACTGTGGAAAGTCTTTCCATTAATTTGGTTAAGTCTTTGGTTGTCTGAGCTGTTAAAATTCTTAGTTCTTGTTTGTTAATGTATCCAAATATTACCGGCTGAATGTTTGCATACTGTCTTGAATCACTAAAACCTCTTGAAAAGCCTCCAATGGTTTCAATGTCAATAATTGTTCCATCAAAAGCATGCTCGTTTTTTTCACAGTGTTCAAGAATCATTCGCAATCACAGTTAATCAAAAGAGTCATGGGTATTAAAACAATTGCGGAAGCTGGTTCCGATGACTTTATATACTTCTGTATACCTATGTATACTTGGTGATTGTTTTGGCGTCTACTACTATTAGGCTTGAAACCAGTACTAAGAATGGTCTTGAGTTGCTTAAAGAGCATAAGAGAGAGGCTTTTGATGAGGTTGTTTCCAAGCTTCTGGCTCTTGTTCCTGAAGGGGATGAGGAAGGCAAGTATTCTGATAAGTTTAGGGCTGGTTTACTGGATGCCTTGTTTGATGCAAATCAAGGGGAATATGTTTCGCTTGGCGGATTAAAGAAGGGCCTTGGGCTTTGAACATGTGGCGGCTTGTTTTTACCAAAAGGGCTGAAAAGGATTTTTTTCGCCTGGAAAAAGAGGTTTCCAAAAGAATTATTGCAAAACTTGAAAAAACAACAAAGGGTCCAAAACAGCATTTTTCTCTGGTTAAAGGAACCGGCTATTGCAAGCTCAGGATTGGAGATTTCAGAGTACTTGTTGTTTTGCAGCACACCAAAAAACTAATTGATGTAAGAAGGGTTGGCCACAGAAGAAACATCTACAAAAACCTTTAAGGCTGCATCATGTCAGAACATGGTTCTGTCGTATGTGCCTATCATGTCGTAAAAGCAGGGCTTTCTTCTCCCGTATTTTACATATCTTAGTCTTACACTGCCTCTGCCAATACTTTTTGCAAGGTATTCCAGCATTTGGGACATGTTTTGGTTTCCAAACATCTTGTTGACGGCTTTTGCCGAGTCTTGCCTGAAGCGTCCTTTGATTATTTTGCAGAATTTTTTTTCTGCCCCTCCAACCATAAATATTTTGTCTTTTCCTTGGAGATAGTTGTATTTTTCTTCTTTGTATATACGAATATTTGTATCATGACCCAAGCCGTGAATCTTTACCTGTCCAAAGCTTTGAATTGATTCCCTTAAGCCTACTTTTTGCAGCATAATCCCATAGCCTCCTGCAAAGGAATTTATGCGTCCTGTAATTTCTTTGAGTTTTTCTTTGGATAAATTTTTTGTGACGAATTCCTGCCGGTCTAAGTTTGATCTTGCTATTACCCTTTTTGTGCCTGTAATATCCCTGATGCTTACATTGCCTTCTTTGAAATATTTTGCCGGCTCAAACCTTACTCCAAACTTTTTGCACATTCTCTGAAGTGTCATTGTTCCCTCAATTTTTTCCAAATACCCTGCTTTTTTGAAAGGGGTTTCAAAAGCGGTTTTTTTACCAACCTTTTTCTTGTTTTTCAAAACCTTTTTGGGTTTTTTCACCAAAGCCATACTAAATTCATGCCTTCAAGGTATTTAACTTTTCCCAGTTCTCGAGTCTGCGAATGCTGTGCCAATTTAATTTCAATTATTTTTTTCTCAAAAGCTTGTTTTCAACCGCTTTTAATACTTTTCAGGGGTTTAATTTTTTATGTCTGAAAAGCCATAGTAAATTCACGTTTTTGATTATTTTATTGTTTTGCCAACCAGTTTGCTGCTCCAATTGCAGTAGCATGTTCTGAGTGTTTTGGAAATTCTGCTGAAAGATTGTAGTATTCAAGAACTCTTTTCAAAGCCTTTTTTACAACAGGAAAGGCAGGGGTTTTTCCAATAAATACAATTTTCTTGTGTCCTGTTTGTTTTGCTGCAAGAGCAACCATTACTGCGTTTGCTTCTGCAACCATTTCCTGTACTCCAAAAGCAATGTCTTTCCTTGAACCGCCTGATTTTGCAAAATTGCTTGCGGTAGCGCTTCCTGGTACTAAACCAATTCCTGAACCAATTGCTTCTTTTACACTCAAGTCAATTTTTTCTTTTTTGCCTTCCAAGGCAAGTTTTGAAAGAGATTTAATGTTTGCTGTTCCAACAAGCCTTTTTGACAAACCAAGAACTGTTCCTCCTCCAAGACCTGTTCCTCCCACATGCGTTGCTTTTCCGTTCTTGAAAGAAACAATGCAGGTTCCTGTTCCCATTGAAACAACCAGTGCAGACTTTGTTTTTGAAAGGCTTGCTCCGCCAAACCCAATTGCATTAATTTCTTCAACTTTTGAAAACTTTTTTCCAAGAACCTTTTTTAAAGAGTGATTTCCGCCTGTTACTGCAATGCCGTTAACCTTGTTTACATCAATTCCTTTTTTGTGCAAGGCGCTTGCAAGATTTGTTCCTGTTTCAATGTGGAATGCTTTTACTATTTTGTTTTTTTTTACAATTGCAATGTCTGTTGTGCTTATTCCAAAGTCTATTCCAAGAATCATTCAAATATCCTCATAAAAATCATTCAAACACCTTCTTAAGAATTATTCAAATCCTCTGTTGTCAATTAATCTTGTTTTTCTAAAAAATACTGCTAGTCCTATTCTGTTTTCTTTTTCAATTTCTTCAACTGGTTTAAGGGACGCGGAATCAAATATTTCAACATAGTCAATTTTTCCGCTTGTTTTAGAAATTTTGTCAGAAACTGCCTGTACTACTGTTTTCGCATCTTTTTCTCCTTTTGAAAACATTTCTTCTGCAAGTTCGAGAGATTTGTTCAAAACAACTGCTTCGCTTCTTTCCTGTTTTGAAAGGTAAGTATTTCTGCTACTTAGTGCAATTCCATCTTCTTCACGAATAATAGGGCATCCAATAATTTTAATGTCAAATTTCATGTTTTCAGCCATTTTTTTTATTATCACAAACTGCTGAAAGTCCTTTAATCCAAAGTATGCAAAATCAGGAAGCACTGCTTTAAACAGTTTGGAAACAACTGTTGCAACTCCCCTAAAGTGTGTTGGTCTGCTTTTTCCACACAAAACCGTTCCCATTTCTCCAACTTCAACAAATTCTGTTTTCCCTTTGTACATTTCTTTAGCGCTTGGATAAAATATTGCTTTAACGTTTTCTTTTCTGCAAAGTTCTGAATCTTTTTCAAAATCTCGAGGATATGATTCAAAGTCTTCGTTTGGAGCAAACTGTGTTGGGTTTACAAAAATGCTTACTACAACAATGTCGCA
>DAOWAC010000101.1 GCA_030634785.1 Chloroflexota bacterium
AAAGGACTTTATAGCACGTCAAAAAAACAACAGTCTGTTTTTTCACAACACGATGAAGACATAGCTGACCAGGTTATGACAGAATCACAGGACGAGGTAAAGAGCGGAAAGTGGGCAATTGAAGGAGCAAAACCTGTTGAAAAAACTGAAAGAAAGCGCTTTAATGTAGGCGACTTGTTGAGAAAAGACTAATCCTTTTTGCGATTTCTTAAAAATGCTTCAATGCTCCTGTCGTAAGAGGCTTCGGTTTTTTTATTAAAATAGCAGGCAGGAAGTTCACTTCTTTCCCGGTGGTATTTAATGCATTCACAGCAGATTCCTTTCTTGCTGCAGTTATAAGTGCAATTGCAGTTTTGCAGATTTTTTTCCTGTTGGCATTCCACTTGAATCAAATAACAAATGTCTGAAAAAGTATTTAAAGCAAAAAGATGTAATAATATTGGTTTTATGTCAGTTGAAGATGTCATTCTTTCAGGAGCTATTGGAGAACAACAGGCAGGTGTTTCTCCTGCTTTTGTTTTTCCACCAGTAAGCGAAATTGTTACTGTATTAATTTTTGTTGCAATAACTTTGTTTGTTGCATTTATTGTAATCAAAATCATTCAAAAAACTTTAAAAAAGTCTCTTGAAAGAAAAAAAATTAATCAGGATATGAAATATCTTGTAGTCAAAGCTGTTTCCTGGATTGGTTGGTTTTTTGTTATCCTGTGGATTCTTATTCAGTTTGGGCAACAGGAACTTGTTGTAGCAATGTTTGCAAGTGGTGGAATAGTTGGTCTTGCAATTGCTTTGGCTGCAAAAGACAGTATTTCAGGAATTTTTAGTGGATTGTTTTTGTTGCAGGATAAAGACTTTAGCATTGGTGACAAAATAAAAAGAGGCGATGTTGAAGGACGCATTAGAGAAGTTGGTTTGAGAAAAACAAGAATTAGACTCCCAAATGGAACAATTGAAATTGTGCCAAACAGCAAGATTGACAACGATGGCTGGATCCTAATATCAAGCGAAAAGAGCCCTGAAAAGCTTGAGTTGAATGCTGAAGAAAAGGCAAGTAATGTAATTATAAAAAAGAAATAAATTTTTTAAAAAAAAAGAAAAAGAAGGGGCAAAAAGCCCCTCGGTTAACTTATTTAATTTTTAATTATCTGTTTAATGCTCCGGCTAATATTGCACCGAATGATAGTATTGCCGCTGATAACACAGCATAGTCTGCACTAGGAGCTATTCCATAGACCATTTCGCTGCCAACTCCAATTACCCAAAGCGTTATTCCAAAGAATACTACTGCAAGGATGATTAGCATGATTGCTGCAAGCAAAGTCAGAAAAAATACTCCGAGAAATTCTGTTACACCACCCATTTTATCACCTCCTTTTTGGTTGGGAAAAAATTAATCCTAAAACTAGTCAAAGTATAGTTTTTTGTTTTTTATAAAGCTTTGGGAACGAAAAAAAAGGGTTTTATGCAAATTTAAGAGGCAGGAAAAAGGGTTTGAAAGGCCTTTTTATGAAAGGCTTGCGAAAAAAAAGCCAGCTCTCAACAAGACCATTTTGCTTTGCTTGAAAGCAAATGCAGGGCATGCAATTTGAACCAGTGTTTGAACCAACTGTCAGGCGTCAACTTTGTTTAACTTTTTGGACAACACAAGAGGAAAAGAAGGATACAATATTAAACTTTGACAATAGAATAGAAATTAAGTAAATGAAAGAGATTATCAAAACTATTATTGGACCGGTGGCAAAGTCAAGATAGTACGAAATAAATAGGCCGGTAATTGTTGCAACCAAAGTTATTGCCGACGAAGTTATCATAATTTTTTTTACAGTCTTATGAAAAAGTTGTGCACTTGCAGCAGGAATTGTCAGAATTGAAATCATAAGAACTATCCCCACTACCCTTATGGTTGCAACAATAGTCAATGCTATTAATCCAAATAAGAGCAGGTTAACCAAGGTAACTGGCGTATTTCTTGTTTCAGAGTATTCTTCGTCAAAGGCAACTGAAAGGAATGAATTGAATGTTAAAAAAACGATGACCAGTATAATCAGGTCTAATGCCAGTATCATTAAAAGGTCAATTTTTGAAACAAGGAGGATGTTTCCAAATAAATAGGTAAATAAATCTGTTGCATAACCAGGAGTGAGAAAAATAAAAACCAAACCAATGGCCATTCCGGTAGCCCATAAAAAACTAAGCAGAGTATCTAACCTGTTTCCTGCGTTTTTTCTGAAAAGGACAATGCTGAATGCTGAAAGTAGACTAAAAACCAGGCCACCTGCAAGGGGGCTTGCATTGAGAAAATAGCTTAGCCCCAAGCCACCAAAAGCAGCATGTGCGATGCTTCCAGAAATTAAAGACATTCGTTTTACGACAATGTATGTTCCGATTATTCCTGCTGCTAATGATGCAAGCATTGCAACAAGCAAAGCATTCTGAAAGAACTGGTATTGAAGTATTTCAAGCATAATATAACTCCTTTATTTTAAGCCTATTAATATCGTGGCATTTTATTGCATGGGTCTTACATTTATTGATGCATACAATTTCTTTAGCATACTTGGAAACCATGCCCAAATCGTGGTCAACAACCACAATAGCTATTTTCTTGTTTAGTTGCTTTAAAATTTTGTAAAATTCCTCCTGAATATGCATATCCAGGTTTGACAGTGGTTCGTCTAACAGAAGAACTTTGGGTTCGTTGGCCAAAGCCCTTGCAACAAATACCCTTTGTTTTTCTCCACCTGAAAGTTCACTAAGCGTTTTATTCTTTAAATGCCAAATCCCTAAACTTTTAATTGCCTTTTCGGCTGCTTCCTTGTCTTGTATTGAGTGCCGTTTAAATAGTTTTTTTCCCACTCTGCTCAGCAGTACAATCTCAAAAGCAGTTATTGGAAAATCAAAATCAATATTTTTAAATTGGGAAAGATAACCAATTGACTCCCTGCCTTCTTTTGGAGTTTTTCCAAATACCTGAATTTTTCCCTTTTTTGGTTTCAGCAATCCAAGAATAAGCTTTAACAGAGAAGTCTTGCCGCCTCCATTGGGACCAATTATTCCCAAAAAATCATCTTCGTATATTGAAAGATTTATATTTTTAAGAAATTCTTCGTTGTTATAACTAAAGAATACATTCTCTAATTTGATTATTTCTTTCCTAGCCATATCAATCAGTAAACAAATTATTTATTTAAGTGCTTGACAATTGCTGCCGCCACATTTCTTAGATTGTTGACATAATCTTCTGAAAGCGGGTCAATTGAAACCACTACGGCACCAATCTCTTCAGCAATAGACTCTGCAATTTCTTTGCTGAATTGCGATTGTATAAAAAACACTTTGATATTTTCTTCCCTTGCAGTATCTATTAAGACCCGTAACCTCTCTGCAGTGGGCTCTTTTCCACCCTGTTCTATTGCAATCTGCTCCAAGCCATATTCGTCAGCAAAATAACCCCAAGCTGGATGAAAAACCATAAGCTTATCTGTTTTTAATTCTTTGAATTTTAACCCCAGTTCAATGTGCAAATCATCTAATTCTTTCTTGAAGCTCTCTGCATTTTGCACATACTCCACAGAGTTAGCTGGATCAGCTTCTGAGAGAGTGCTTGCAATTATGTCAACCTGCTTTTTTACCTGCATTGGAGAAAGCCAGATATGGGGATCAACTTCCCTAAGATAGTGCGTTTCTTCACCAGATTCTTCTTCATGCGCATGCGTGTGCTCTTCAGATTCTCCAAAGTATCTTAGCTCCAC
>DAOWAC010000094.1 GCA_030634785.1 Chloroflexota bacterium
AAAAAGCTTAATGCAATAGCCATAACAGAACATTCGTTTGAAAATCCACAAAAAGCCTACGAAATGCTTTTAGAAAAAAAACCAAAAGGAATAACATTAATTCCAGGAATTGAAATTACAAGCGAAATTGGACACGTGCTAATCTTAGGAAAAGACAAAAGCATTTACGGCATTGAACCCCTTTTTAGAAAAGGAATTCCAATAAAAGAAGTAATAGCAATAGCAAAAGCCAACGGCCTGCTGTTGGTTATTGCACACCCATGGGGTTTTTCAAGCGACAGCGCAGCATACATTTTGGGCGAAAAAAAACTCGAAAAACTTGTTGAAAAAGAAAAAATAGGAATAGAAGCATTCAACGGAATGTTTGGAAATGTCAGCTCATTCTTTTATGCAACCAATTGGATTAGAAAACCCATGAACTTTTTTGACTTTTTGGAAAAAAGCAGAATTGGGAAAAAAACAAGATTAAGCAGGCTTGGCAAAAAGGGCAAGGCAAAACTTGACAAAAAGGGCAGGGAAATTCTTGAAAGATGCACAAAGCCCTTTGAGCTAAGTGAAAAAGCTGCATTTGTTACAGCAGGAAGCGACGCACACAGCCCAAAAAGAATTGGAACAGGAATTGTAAAGCTTGAGGCAAAAGGAAAAGACGTGGAAAACATTTTGGAAGCAATTCAAGACAAAAAGAATGTGAAATGGGTCGGTCCCCATGTAAAAGAAACAAGCAAAGGATACGAGATTGACAAGGTATCACTGCAAAAAAAAGAGGTCCTAAGCGGGCTAAAGTATGCAACAACCAGCAAAATTGTAAAAAAAATAAAAAGAAAAAAAAGATAATTATTAAAAAAACAAAACAACTACAAAATCGCTAAATTTAAATAATTCTTTGTCCTAATTTTTGTGCATGATTTTTTCAGTTTTTCCAAGAATGACATTGAAGGATGTTCCAAAAGAAGCAACCCAACTTCATTTTGTCAGACCAATAAAAAAAGAATTGCTTGAAAAAATTCTAAAAAAATGCGGCGGACTAAAGCAAATAACCTTGAGCAAAAGCTGCCTTGTAAGAATGCCAAAGAAAAACATTGCTTTGCTTGAAAAAAAAGGCATTGCAATCGGAACAGAAGCAAGAGCAGGCCGACCAATTTCGATTCCGTTGGAAAAAATGCAACAAGCCTTGGAGATGAGAAAAGACCACCAAAGCCTTAGGGAAGTTGAAAAAGTTACAGGAATTTCAAAAAGCACAGTGCATTATTTGGAAAAGTATGCACAAAGGACAAAGATTAAGAATGAAAAACGAGTAATTTACTTAAAATAATGCGAAGCCATCCTATTGCTAAAAGCAATAGGCGCCTTGCCCAGACCAGCCAGATGTGACGGCTAAGGGCAAAAATTAAAAACAGGAAAAGGGTTATTTACTTAAAGTGATTAAATTAAAGAAGAGTGATTTTTATGAGCAATGAATTTTTTGAACAAACAGTAATTAATCTTACAAGAAAGGGTGCAGAAGACAGAGTTCGACTTCTTAAGAATTTGCACAAAAAGGTTTTACCAAGCCAGCTTGAAAGAATTCAAAAAAATGACAAAAGTGTTTTGAAAGAAATGTTTATGCCAAAATGGGTTTCCTGGGAACTTTTAAGGGCTTGGGCTGACAACTTTAAAAGACCAGGAAAAGGAAAGCAATGCATTTTGTGTGATGAAAAAAAAGAAAACGGAATTGACTTTAATGAAAGATTTATCTGCGAATCCTGTTTTGTAAGACTAAAACAATTGGAGTAAAAAAATGGCAATAAAAAGAAGGATTGAAACACCTTAGAACAACAGAAGAACGAATTAAAAAACAAAATAAAAGACAGGCAAAAATAAAGAAAAAGCAGGCAAAAATAAGATTTCAAAAATTAAGGCGTTTGTTTAGAAGAAAAAGAGTTGCCTGATTCACTATTTTACAGCCTGTTGAATTCTGCAATGACAAACAGGACAGTCCCATTCAGGAATTACTTTTCCGCCTTCAACATGCTCAAGACCGACTCTTTGCATTTCAACTCCGCATTTTTGGCATTTCATATTTAATCAATTAACTAAAAGTGAAGAACTGTTTAAAAGCATAATTTAACAGGATGTATTATATGGTCTTGAAAGCTATTTTGTTTGATTTGGATAATACCCTTATTGACTTTGTAAGATTTAAAAAAGAATGCAGCAAAGCAGCAATAAGAGCAATGATTGAAGCAGGACTTGGAATGGAAGAGGAAAAGGCTTCAGCACTGCTTTTCAAAATGTATGACGATTTTGGATGGGAAAACCAGCAAATTTTTGAAAAATTTTTAAGAAAAGTTTCAGGAAAGATTGATTATAGAATTCTTGCAAACGGAATTGCTGCTTACAGACGTGTAAAAGCAGGACATATGGAACCATATCCGAGAATAATGGAAACCCTGATTAAACTTAAATCAAAAGGTCTTATTCTTGGAATTGTAAGCGATGCTCCAAGAATGCAGGCATGGTTAAGACTGGCAGAAACAAATATTTCAGAATTTTTTGACGTTGTTATTGCATTGGAAGACACAGGAAGATTAAAGCCAAGCAGGATGCCATTCAAGCAGGCAATAAAAAAACTTGGCTTTAAGCCTGAAGAAATTCTTTTTGTAGGAGACAATCCTGAAAGAGATATAAAGGGAGCAAAAAGAGTCGGAATGAAAACCGCTCTTGCAGAATATGGTCAGCTTATTAAAGGAAAAAGCAAACCTGATTTTGTTCTAAAAAAGCCTGTTGACCTGCAGAAAGTTGTTGAAAAATGCAATTAAAGCAGTGAACTGTTCAGATTAAGTATATTCCTTAAATCGGTAGCCTTTCTTTTTTTTAAAAAAGTTTCTTGAAAGAGAAATGCACTTTGTTAAAGCAAGATTTATGTCTTTTCCTTTTCCGGTAAAGCCAGCTGCACCTGCATGCCCTCCGCCACTTCCTGAAAAGGTCGCCGAAAGATTTTGAAAAACATGCTTTGCCAAATCAAAACCTGCTTTTTTTACAACATTTTGAGAAGCTCTTCCACTTATCCTAAGCTTTCCATCCTCTGTATCTCCAACAAATGCAACGTCGGCACCAATTCTTACAAGGGCAGAAGCAGCATCTGATTCAAATGCACCAACATCAGAGACTACAACAATATAATCTGAAATTAGAAAAATTTTTGCTCTTTTTGCAGCTTTTAATTTTGCAATCTTTTCATCAAAAGTCTGCTTTACACTAAAAAGAGAAGTGATTTCTGAAAAAGTCTTATTACTTTTTTTTAAGGACTCTGATAAAATTGCAAAGGTCTTGCTGTTTGCAGTGACAAAAAATGCCGAATCTGTTATCAAACCAGCTGCAATGCAAGTTGAAGCTATTTCATTAATTTCACAATGACTTTTTTTAAGCCAGTCAAATACAAGTTCACAGCTTGCAACAGCATTTTGGTCTACAAGACTGTTTTTCTTACTTGCAATTTTTTTCTCAGCAAACCTATGATGATCTATAAGAAAAATTTCACCATTGAATGCAGAAATTTCATCTGCAAGTGAACCAGCCATTTTCAAATCATTAAAATCAACCAAAAAAATGCAGTTGAATTCATTTAAAGAATTTGATTTTGTAACAGTATAAGGTATGTTTAGCTTTTTTGCAAGTGCTTTGGCAGGTAAAGAAATATGATTAGGAACAAGAATTTTTACCTTGTTTTTTTTCTGCAAAGAAAAAAACAGTGCTGCTGCCGCGCATATTGCGTCGACATCACAGCCTGAATGGGTTATTAGTGCAATATTTTTTCCCTTGAATGAAAAAAGGGGCTTGACCAACAACATCACTTTTTGGTTTCTTTAATTGCGGGCTTGCTTACCGATTCCAGT
>DAOWAC010000104.1 GCA_030634785.1 Chloroflexota bacterium
TGCCTTGAATGAAGAAAGTGGTTTGACCAATATCATCACTTTTTGGTTTCTTTTGCTGCAGATTTACTTGCTGATTCCAAATCTGATTTAATCTTATTTAATTTGTTTATCATACTTTCTTCCTGTTTTTCTACAGTTTTAAGTCTTAAGTCAAGAGAGGTCTTCTTTTCCTCTAGATCTTTTTTGACTTTGACAGTGTCTTCCTGAATCAGAATGTTGCCAACTGCTTTGTAAACCCTTTTTTCTTTTGTTTTTTCAAGCTCTTCCAATGCCTGTTTCAAAGTCATGCTTTGAACCTGCATTTGCTGTTTTTGCTGTGAAAGGCCATACAGTTGTGCTCTGCTTCTTTCAAATTCTTCAATTTTTGATTGATCTATTTCAGCCATTTTCAAACCTCCATGACATTTTTTGCAAGAATAATTGAATTCAGGCAACCGTTAAGGGACGCCCTCATTGCAATCGCATCCTGTGCTTTAATATTAATGGAAATGATTGTGTTTTTAATACTAAGGGAAATACTGCTTCTTTTCAAATGCCTTGCACTAATATCTGGTAAAACCGCTTTGGAAGCAATACCTGCGTCTTTTTCATTTAAAAAATGAAGATTTAGACACAGTTCAAATTTATCTTGCTTTAACTTCCTTTGCAACATTTTCTCTCAGCTTGTGAAGGATTTTGCTTGCACAGCTAGGACACCTTATTTGACCAGGCTGTAATTCGGAAACAATTTCTCCGCATTTTGCACATCTATAACTTGCCATTTGCTCACCCTTTTTAAAAAACTATTTTTTCCCCTTTTTTTTATTTTCTTTTTTCTTTTCTTCTTTTTTCTTTTCAGCTTCTTTTTTTACTGGTTTGTCTTCCTTTTTTTCTTCTGTTTCTTTTTCACTTTCTTCAGAAGCTTTTACAATCATTTCGTCAAAATCTTTGTTTTTTGCAACAAAAGATTTTTGTGCAACTGTTTTCTTTATGATTGAACCAGGAAGCGTAATAGGCAAATAGGCTCCGCCTGCAAAACTTGCATGACATTTTCCGCAGGTATAAAGCCCTGCTGCCTTTCTTTTTACTTTTTTAAAGCCACAAAATGGACAGACATAGTTTTTTTCCTGCTTATCTTCTACTTTAAGCAATCTTTTTCTAATACCTACACCGTAACGGCTTCCAAATCTTCCTGCTTTTCTGACTTTCTTTGTATTTCCCATTTTGAAAAAACTCCTTACACCAATTTCCTTATTTCTTTTGCACTCTTGAATGATAAGTCAATGCATTGATCTATTTCACTTGCTTTGAAAGAGCCTCCGATGCCTTTCTGGAAAGCACACATTGTTTTATCGTCTGAAACAGCACAGCTGAATCTTGCTTCCTGTGCCTTTTCTTCAATAAGAGTAGGATCCAAAACAAGTTCTCCTGCAATCTTTGAAACTGTTGAAAGAAGAGGCTGTTTTGCAAGCTTGAGTTTTCCGCTGTACTCGTGCTTTACAATCTTGTCGTTTTCAACCTTTGGAATTTTTGTTTCGTTTAATGCTGCAAGAGCTGCAATGCTTCCTGCATCAAATGCATTACCGTCATAGTTTGTTACATAAAAATCTATGAATGCAATCCATACAAGTTCTCCTTCTTTTATACAAAGGCTTTTGAAGTCTATTGTTTTGCTTTCTCTTATTCCTCTGTCAACAACTCTTGCAATTTCTATTGCGTTCTCCCTTGGAGGGCCAACTTCAAACTGCGGGCTTGCCAAAGGCAAAAGCTCTGCTCCAACACTGATTGTTCCTTTGTCAGGATTATCAGGGTATGGTGTTCCAAGCATCATTTTTACGCCAGCCATAACTTCGGTTAGACCCATATTTACTTTGGCGCTTCCTTCTGCATTGTCACTTATATTTTTTTGAACGGTTACTTTTCTTCGTTCATCAAATTTTCTGCCATCAACTCTTTTGCCTTCTTTAAGCAAAGAAGTTACTTTGTTGGCTTCAATATCCCATATCACTTTTTCCATTCAAAATCACTTCCCTTTCTCCGCTTCGGCAAATTTTTTCCTCAAAGCTTCTTTTTGTACTTCATAAACTTGTTTGCATCCTTGAATTCCAAGCTTTACTGCCTTGCTCCACTCAGGTTTTGTAAGTAAACCATCCATTTGTAGTAAGGTTATTTCTTCTGTTCTTGGCATTATTGCAATTGGAATATCCACTGCATCAGGTGCATCTTCTTCGTTCTTGTTTAGATCAAGAATTATTTCGCCACCTGCTTTTCCGACTCCGACAGCAGCAACAAGATCTTTCATTGGAATTCCTGCGTCTGCAAGTGCAAGACTTGCGGCAGTTATTCCTGCTGCTCTTGAACCTGCGTTACTGTCAAAAATTTCAACATAGATATCTATTGCACAGTTTGGAAATCTTTCAAGGAAAATTGCTTTTTCCAAAGCTTCTCCTGAAACCTTGCTTATTTCAGACTCACGTCTTCCTGGTCTCGGATTTTTCCTGTCAGGAACACTGAATGATGCCATTCTGTAAGTAAATCTTACCAATCCCTTGTAAGGATTTTGTTTGTGTTTTGGCAAAGCCTCTTTTGGACCGTGCACTCCAACTAATACTTTGTTTTGCCCCCATTCAAGGTAGGCTGAACCGTCAGCGTTTGGTAAAACACCAACTTCCATTTTCAAAGGTCTGATTTCGTCAACTTTTCTTCCATCAAGTCTTTTTCCGTTTTTTACATATTCAATTTTTTCATCTTTTTTAGCCATTATTCATTCACCTTTTTCCCTTTTAAAAATGCTTCAACCTTTACAGTAAGGTTGTTTAGATGAGCTTCTGATTCAATCAAATCGATTGCTTCAGCAAGCTTTTTTGAGTCTCCGCCTTTTGTCCAGACCCATCCGTTTCTTCCGACAAGTATGCTGCATCCTGTTCCCTCTTTGAGAACTGCAAGCATGCTTCCGTTTTTTCCAATCATTCTTGGAACCTTTGCAGGAACTACTCTGATTATTGTGCCTCCGTAGAATACACGAACATCAAAAAGGTCTGCTTCATTCATTTCGTTTACGCTGTCAATTTTTGCGCTTACAATACTTCCTTTTTCAAGCCTGTCTCTGCATTTGTCTGCAGAAAGATAACAAGAATAAATACTGTTTATGTTAACCATATAACCTTTTACTGTTTCTCTTTCAACAATCCCCACAATAAGGTCATCCCTTTGCGGCATATATATTCCTGAAAGCGGTACAACATAAGCTGTTTCAGAATTTGGATAACTTATTCCAAGTGTGTCTGAAAAAATCTTTCCATCTTCAATAAAAACATGCTGTCCTAACTTTTTTCTGCCTTCTGCAATCAAATCACCAGGGATAACTATTTTTTTGGCTTTGTGTTCTGCCTTGCCTTCTTTAGGCATTGGCTTTTCTTCGGCCTTTGTTTCTTTGGATACAGGCTTTGCTTCTTTTAGCATTGCCTTTTCTTCTTTTTTATTTTCCATTTAAAAAATCACTTCTCCAAAATTTTTGTTTCAACATCACCATGGCATGTGCCATTTAAATCATTTAAAAAATCCTGCCTTAAACCAGCAGGCATTTCAACAACTGCAA
>DAOWAC010000123.1 GCA_030634785.1 Chloroflexota bacterium
CTTTTTGTAGCATTTGTGAAACCATCTGCAAGTTTCTTTGAACTTTTTGCATTTCTGTCTGTGTTTTTGCCATTTCTGTTCCTGCTTTTTTTAGGTCTTCGTCAAGATTTTTTGAAACTGTTGCAATGTCTGTGTTAATCAGTACGTTTCCTGCAATGCTGCTTTTAAGTGTTTTTGTGTTTGTAATTTTTCCTTCAGCGTAAACTCCTGCTCCTAACGAAATAAGAGTATTTTCGCCTTCTGTTGTATTTTTTATTCCTTTTACTGACTCAAGTGCTGAAATCATTTCGGTAATTACTTTTTGTAGTGCTTTTCCTTTTTTTTCAAGTCTTTCTAATTTTGCCTGGTCGTTTCTGTAGGTGTCCATTAGTTGCTGGCCTGTAACCTTTATTTCTCTTGGTTTTGCTACTGGGTTTTCTGTGTTTTTAATTTCAGTTTTATTTTTTGCCATCTGCTTTCACCTCTTTTGTTTCTTTTATAAAAATCCTGTTTCTTTTTACTTTATTTTTACTTCCAAAAAGGCATATTACTTTTTCGTTTGCAAAAGATTCTGTTGTTGCTTTTACTTTTTTTGAAAAAGGTTTTTTTCCGCCTTTTTCCTGAATTTCTCCTGTTATCTCAAAAATTTTCTCGTCCATAATCATCCCCTCAGTCCTTCGTCAATTCTTGCAAGTTCAAATCCTGTTGTGTTTCTTCCTGCAAATGCTGCCTGATTGTTTGCTATCAGGCTGTTTCCAACAAAGCAGTCTCCTGCGTTTGCTGTTCCTTTTGCGCCTGGTATTCCAAAATGTTTTTCTATTTCGTTTCCTTCTTTCTCAGTTGCCATTTTGTTTAGGACAAATCCTTTGTTTGTTGCTACAATTCCTGCGCCAACAAGGTCTGATTCTGCAACTGTTGCTTCTTTTAATTTTATTCCTGAAAATTTTTCTATTTCTTTTTGCTGTTCTTTTGAAAACGCAGCTGAACAAACTCCTTTGCTGTCGTTTAATGCAATAAGGTTTCCAACTGCACTCATGTTTTCAATTTTTTTAATCTTAATTCCTGCCTGTTCAAGTTCTTTTTCTTCTTTTTCTTCTACAACACTGCCTGCAATAATTCCTTTGCTGTTTCCTGCTGACACCTCTCCTACGAGTCATAAGTTTTAAATGCTTGCTTTAATCATTACTTCATCAAAAATATTTGTAATTTTTGTTTCTTCTTTTGCTGAAATGGTTTTTGGAACCAGTATAAATTTTTCTGTTGCAATAGCAAAAATGCCTACAAATGGCGTTTCTCTTATTGTTCCTAGTTCAATTTTCATTTCCTCTAGCCTCTTTTGATGGCTGATTTTTCTGCTGCCTTTTCGGCAAGCTTTTTCTCATCCTTTTTCTTTTCTTTTTCTGCTTCCGCTTCTTTTTCTGTGTCTGTCATATTTTTCTTTTCTTTTACTTCTTCTATTTTCTTTTCTATTTTTGTAAGTTCTTTTTTCTTTTCTTCTTTTGGAAGCTTTGTTTTTTCGCCTTTGAGGAAAACGTTTACTTTTCCTTCAATAAAAATAACTTTTACTTCAATTTTTCTTGGAGTGTGTTCTCTGCCGTTTTTCCATAGGAATTCGTTTACTGCATTGCTTATTAGAACATTTTCTTTTGTTGCTCTGAAGTGTTTGAACATAAACTTTTTGATTAGAAAAATTGTTTTTTCTGCTCTTCTTGGTCTTGGGATGTTGTAAGCTTGTGCTAGTCCGATAACGAACTCTTTTTCGACTTTTTCAATTTTTTTTGCTTTTTTTTCTTTTGCCATGTTTTATTACTCCCTTTGTCTTCTCAAAGCGGCTTTTTCTCTGTGTTGTCTTTTTCTGTAAAGCTTTCCAAGGTCTGCGTCTTTCCATGTTCTTTTACTTTTTGGATTCCAGATTCTTTTTCCTGCTTTTTGCAGAACCCATACTGGGGCATTGGTAAGGCCTGGCCTTATCTTTTTTCTGCTGCTGATTAAAAAATCTTTAAAATCCTGTTCCTTGTTTTTTGCCATAAAAATCATTTCCTTGTAATCTTAATTTCTTTTTTGTTCCTCAATTTTTCTAACAACATTTTTAATTCCTGTTCTTCAATTTTTCCCTGTAATTGTCCTGCATTTTGAAGATACAAAATACTTTGCACGGTTTTGAGATACAATTGTTGGTTTACAATCTTTACATTGTTTAGTCTGTTTCTTGCTTCGTCGGACAGCAGGCTTCTTGTTATTAAAGCAATTTTTGCTTCTGTTTCTTCCTGTCTTTCTTCTTCAAGCTGTCTTTTTTTTAATTCCTCCATTCTTTGCTCTTTAATTTCATCATATTTCATTAAAAATTTCCTCATTAATTTTTCTTCTTTAATTTAATCAATTCCTGACATTATTCTTCTTTTGTCTCGGCCTTTTTTTCTTCCTTTTTCTTTTCTTTTTTCTTTGCGTCTTCTTTTGCTTTTTCTTTGTCTTTTCCTGCTTGTTCTTGTTTTTTCAATTCTTCTTCAACCTTTTTTTCTTCTTCGGTTTTTTCTGAATGTTTTTCTTTTTCCGCTTTTACAGCCATTTTTTTTGCGTCGTCCTGTTTTGTAAATGCAATTGTTTCTTTTGCAAGCTTGTTCAAATAGCTTTGTCCCTTGCCTGTTATGATTCTTCCTTTTTTGTCTTTTTTAATAAGTCCTTGTTTTTCAAGTTCTTGCAAACAAACTCTGATAATCTTTCCGCCTGCTTTTTTAAAGTGTGATTTTTTTACGCCTCTTCTTTGTTTTCCTCCGTAATAGCTTCTAAGAGAACCTGTTCCCAAAGGACCTTCTTTGTAAATTCTGTAAAGTATGCTTGCTGCTCTTTCATAAAACCATTCAGGGCTGTCTGGTGCTCTTTCCCTGTGGCTTCCTGTTTTTACAAACATTACCCATTCTGGTTGCTTTAGTCCTTGCTTTTTCAGGTCTGCGGCAACTACCTTAATCAAAGCAGATGCCGATACGTCAAATACACCCAATCAAATTCCTCCAA
>DAOWAC010000138.1 GCA_030634785.1 Chloroflexota bacterium
AACTGGTTGGCAGTCCATCTATGCCGTCGTATGAGAATTCTTCGCCTTCTGTTCCACAGAAGTTAATTGTGCATAGTTCGCAGACTGGGGTTGCTGGGTTTGCGGCGCATGCTGTTCGTGCGTATTCGCTGTTGCAGAATTCTTCTGTGTTTGTGTAGTCTGATAGTCCTTTTCCTGTGCAGTCTTCTGGGCAATTGCAGACGTTTTCGTGTTCGTCGCATTCTCCTGTTCCACAGTGTGTGCACCATCCTCTATCTGGTATGCCTGATACTGTGCCTTTCCAGTAGCATTCGTCTGTAACGGAGATGAGGTCTGGGGTTGGGAATGTTTCATTTAGGTTTGTGCAGCATTTGGTTGGTTGTTCGTCTATGCCGTCGTATGAGAATTCTTCGCCTTCTGTTCCGCAGAAGTCAAGTTCACATTCTCCTAATGGTCCTATTTGTCCTATGCAATTTGGATCTTCACAATCTGTATATCCATCTTCATCATTGTCAATTCCGTCATTGCATATTTCAGTAGTTGTTGATTGGCTTCCGTTGCCGCTGTCAATTATTACTGTTTGTTCAAGACCTGCATGGTCAATATAAGTTACTTCAACTGTTCCAATCGCTTCTCCATCGGTCTCGCATTCAAGTGTGGTTATTTCTCCTGGTGCAACAGAAACTGGATTTATATTACATTCACTAAAACTGCCTGTCGGCGCAAGTTGTGTAACAGAAATTTCTCCGCCTGTTAAATTTTGAAGCTTTACTACTGTCTCGTCGTCAACAATGCTTGAACCTTTAACCAATAATTTTGTTGGAGTAAGACTTGAAATAGTGGCTTGTGATGCTGGTTCAGTTACTATAAAAACCAAAGTTCCAATTATTGTGGCTATAAGCACAAATGCCAAACCATATATTAGTAAATATTCCAATCCGATTTGAGCTCTTGAATTCATATACTATTAAATTATAGCTCTTGTTCTTTTTAAATGTTGCTTCTGCAAATTATGCTTTTTTTTGCAATGTCTTGATTTCCAACAATGGCTGATAGTGGTTTCAGCTTGCGGCATCTGCATTCATGCAAAGCATCAAACGTGTTAATCCAATTGTAATCTTTTTATTCATCTACTAAAAATAGTGTTCAAAGTTGTTACTATTTGTTTTCAGTAGTGGTTATTCAATTATTTTTTCAAGAACGAATTCTGGTTTGAATGCCTGCAAATCACTGTATTCTTGTCCTGTTCCAACAAAGAGAATTGGTTTTTTTAGTTTGTGCAGTAGTGAAATTGTGGTTCCGCCTTTTGAATCACAGTCTATTTTGCTTAGAATAAATCCGTCAATGCCTGCTATTTTGTCATATTCTTTTGCTTGTTGCAATAATGCTTGTCCTGTAAATGCTTCTCCTACATAAATTTTCAAATCCGGTTGTATTACGCGTGAAATCTTTTCAAGTTCGCCCATTAGGTTCTTGTTTGTTTCCTGTCTTCCTGCAGAATCAATTAGTACGACGTCAATGCCCTTGCTTTGTGCCGCTTTTACTGCGTCAAATGCAACAGCTGTTGGATCTGCTCCATACTGGTGTTTTATTACTCTAACTCCTAGTTTTTTTGCATGCACTTCCATTTGTTCAATGGATGCTGCTCTGAATGTGTCGCCTGCAGCCCACAAAACTTTTAGTCCCTTGCTTTGAAGCAAGTATGTTAATTTTGCAATGCTTGTTGTTTTTCCTGCTCCGTTTGGTCCCAAAAAAAGTATTTTGAATGGTTTGTCTTTTTTTGCTTTTGCCTCTTTTATCAAATCATATTCTTCTGTTTGCATTATTGAGGCAAGAATTTCTCCAATTTCTTTTTTTACTGTTTGTTCAATTCCTTCTCTTCTTGAAATCTTTTTTCCTGCAAGCCTTTCTTTTATTTCTTTGCATATGTCTTCAGCAGTTGTTTGTTCAACATCTGCTTCAAGCAATGAAAGCTCAAGTTCCCATAATAGTTCTTTTATGTCTGATTCCTTTAGTTCAACAGAACCGGTAATCGCCGCCTTAAATTTTCCTCCAATTCCAATTTTTGTCCTGAGTTTTCTTTTTTCTTCAACTGGTTTTGAAACAGGTTTTTCAATAGGTTTTGCTTCTTCAAGGGGCTCTGGCTTTTCAATTGGCTCGGCTTCTGGTTTAATAGGTTCAAGGGGCTCTGGCTCTTCAACAGCTTCTTCTTTAACAGGTTCTGTTTCTTCAATTGGTTCTGCTTCAATCGGTTTCGGTTTTTCAATTGGTTCTGTTTCAATTGGAACTGTTTCTTCAATGGGAGCTTCCTCAATTGCTTCTGGTGTTTCAATTGCTGGTTCTTCAGAATCAGTTTCTGTTGTTCCTTTTACTTTTTTGGCAAATTTTCCCAGTTTTTTTTTGAGGAGATCAAACAATTTAGCTCACGTCGCTTGCTTGCTCTTTTTGGTTTTCTTTCATCATTGACTGTCCTTGTTGTAACATTTGTGAAACCATCTGCAAGTTTCTTTGAACTTTTTGCA
>DAOWAC010000107.1 GCA_030634785.1 Chloroflexota bacterium
TGGTTGTGGTACTTATTCAAGAAAACAATTGGATAAATTAACCGATTTTGTCAGGAAGCCTCAGATTGGCGCTAACGGATTAGTGTATGTTAAATGTAACGAAGACGGAAGTTTTAAATCATCTGTCGATAAGTTTTTTGATCAGGAATCACTTAAACTTTGGGCAGAGAAATTTAACGCAAAATCCGGTGATCTTTTACTCGTTCTTGCCGGCGAGAAAGATCGCACACGAAAAGCTCTTTGTGAATTACGTCTCGAAATGGGCAATCGCTTAGAACTTCGCGATCCGTCAAACTTTTGCCCTCTTTGGGTTGTTGATTTTCCATTGCTCGAATGGAATGAGGAAACTCAACGCTATCACGCAATGCATCATCCTTTCACTTCTCCAAAAGATGAGGATTTGAAACTTCTTGACACTGTTCCTGGGAAAGCAAAAGCAAAAGCTTATGATCTTGTTCTAAACGGTTCAGAGATTGGAGGCGGAAGCATTAGAATTCATCAGGAAAAACTTCAGGAAAAGATGTTTACTGCTTTGGGAATCAGCATGCAGGAAGCTGAAAGTAAGTTTGGATTTTTATTAAGTGCATTCAAATATGGTGCACCACCACATGGTGGAATTGCTTTGGGTCTTGACAGGCTTATTACTCTAATGTGCGGTGCTGAAAGCATTCGTGAAGTAATTGCTTTTCCAAAGAACAAGGCATCAATTTCTTTAATGGACAATGCTCCAAGTGAAGTATCTGAAAAACAGCTAAAAGAGCTTTCCCTAAAGCTTGATATTGAAAAGCCTTTGCCAAAACCGGAAAAATAGAAAACTTTCCTTTAAATTTCTTTTAGTTCTCTATATTGTGGGGTTTAAATGGCAAAACCAAAAGTTGACAAAAAGCTTCTTTTAAAGGTTGCAGCAAATGCAAGGCTTAACCTTACAGAAAAAGAAATAAACGAATTTTTGCCACAATTGCAGGAAATTCTTAAAGTTTTTGGCAAGCTTGACGAAATTGAGGTTGACAATGAAAAGCCAAGTTTCCAACCCCTGTCCTTTGAAAATGTAGCAAGGCACGATGTTGTTGAAAAGTGTCTAAGTCAGGAAAATGCCTTAAAAAACACAAAAAACAAGAAAGACGGCTACTTTATGGGCCCAAAGGTGACGTGATATTGCATGAAAAAAGCTCTTGAATTGCACGAATTTGTCAAAGAAATCAAAAGGGGAAACATTTCCATAACAGAACATACTGAAAAAATTCTCGAAGAAGTGGAAAAAAGTAATTCACGATTTCATCACTTTAATTTAATTGCAAAAAAATCAGCACTACAGCAGGCAAAAGAAATTGACGCAGGAATAAAAACAGGCCAGCACAAAGGCAAGCTTTTGGGAGTTCCAATAAGCGTAAAGGACTGTATTTGCGTAAAAGATTTTGAATCAAGAGCAGGAAGCAAAATTCTAACAGGTTATCTGCCATTGTTTGACGCAACAGCTATTGTAAAAGCAAAAGCAGAAGGGGCAATAATAATTGGCAAAACAGCACAGGACGAATTTGGCTTTGGAACATTTTCAAACAATGTTGGAGTAGACTTTGAAACACCATTGAATCCGCTTGATCCAAAGAGGTGTTGTGGCGGAAGTTCTGGTGGAAGTGCTGGTTTTACGGCATTAACAAGTTTAACCCATGCAAGTCTTGGTCAAAGTACTGGGGGAAGCATTGCATGCCCTGCTTCATTTTGTGGCGTGGCAGGATTGACTCCAACTTATGGCAGAGTTTCAAGATATGGTTTGATTGATTATGCAAATTCTTTGGACAAAATTGGAACTATGGGAAAAACTGTTTCGGATGCGGCATTGCTTCTTGAAACAATTTCGGGCTACGACCTGAATGACAGCACTTCCTTAAAGGCAGAAGCGCAAAATTTGGAAAATGCAAAACCATCCAATGATTTTAGGATTGGAATCGTAAAAGAATTCTTTAAGGGTTGTGAAGAAAAAGTTAAAAAGACTTGTCTGAAAGCAATTGACAAACTTGAAAGTCAGGGGACAACAGTGAAAGAAATTTCACTACCTTTAAATGCAAAATATGGAATTGCTGCATATTATCTTGCTTCAACAACAGAGGCAAGTACAAACCTTGCACGTTTTTGCGGAATGCGATATGGTTTGCATGATAAACTGGAAGGAAATTTTAATGAATACTTTAGCAGGATTAGAAGTGCAGGTTTTGGTACTGAAGCAAAAAGGCGTATTTTACTTGGAACCTTTGCAAGAATGTCTGGTTTTAGGGATGCTTATTATCTAAAAGCAATGAAGGTAAGAACAAAACTGATAAAAGAATTCAAACAAGCGTTTGAAAATGTTGATGTGCTTGTCAATCCAACAATGCCAATAATTGCTCCAACATTTGGAGAAATAAAAAAGCTTTCTCCACTGGATGAATATGCAATGGATTTGTGCACTGTTCCTGCAAATTTGGCTGGTTTACCACATGCGTCTGTTAACGTAGGCGAACACAAAGGAATGCCTGTTGGATTAATGATTACAGCAGACCATTTGCAGGAAAAGAAAATGGTTCAGGCAGCAATGGCTGTGGAGGAATTGAAATGAGTGAAGGATGCGAAGCCGTGCCATCGAGCTTGCGAAGATGGCACTCTTGCTCGCATCAGCTGGGCGTGACGGCTGTGGAGGAATTGAAATGAGCAAAAGTAAAGAATTAAGGGTAGCAATTGCTGCTGCAAAAGCAGCTGGCAAAGTAATAATGAAACATTATGGTCACCTGCATCATATTAAGGTAAAAAGTGCAAGGCTCGGCATTGTTACAGAAACTGATTTAAAGGCTCAAAAAAAGATTAAAGCTGTTATAAGAAAGACTTTTCCAAATTCTTTGTTTTTAGCAGAAGAAGATAAAGAGCATCCAAGAATTTCAAATCAGGCAACCTGGGTTGTTGACCCATTGGATGGAACAAAAAATTTCAGCAGGGGCATTAAGATGTTCTCTGTTTCAATTGCTCTTGTAAAAAATAAGAAACCTGTTGTTGGAGTTATTTTAGACCCAAGTACAGGCGACCTGTTTTATGCCGAAAAAGGCAGTGGCGCTTATCTTAATGGGAAAAAAATTCATGTTTCAAATGTAACTGAAATGAAAAAGGCAATTTTTGACCTTCCTCTGTCAACAAGGGCAGGAGTTAGAAAAAATCATATTGCCACATTGAAAAAGATGTTTAATTCAATGGGAAGTCTTAGGACAATCGGTTCAGCCGCTTTGAGGTCTGGTTTTCTTTCCGCTGGTTGGTTTGATGTCTATATAGAATCAGGGGTTTATCCTTGGGACATCGCAGCAGGAATCCTTCTTTTGAAGGAAGCAGGCGGAAAAATAACCAATTCAAAAGGAAAACCGTTCAAAATCTTTTCAATTCATGATACAATTGTTGCAACCAATGGCAAACTACACAAGAAAGTTTTAAAGGAGTTGAACAAATGAGTGAAGAAAAAGGCACAATGATTGGTCTTGAATGTCATGTTCAGCTTAA
>DAOWAC010000121.1 GCA_030634785.1 Chloroflexota bacterium
ATAAGTATGACTTGGCTTGAAGAAAAAGCAGAAGAGCTCATGCGCAGGCAGACTGAGAAGAACAAGGCTCCTGCCTGGCTGTTAACAGAGCTTGCTGTTGAAAAAGGAATAGAACTAGCAAAAAAACATGATGTGAATGAAGAACTTGTTGTTGTTTCTCTTTACCTTGCCCACGTCGTCTTTGATCGGGAAATAGGAGGTCCTGTACAAAAAAAGCACGCGGAAGCAAGTGCAGATTTTGCTAAAGAATATTTGGAAAAGTGGAGTGTGCCAGACGAATGCAAGAAAATAATCCTTAATGCAATTAGGGCACACCATGGAAAAGAGCCAACAGAAACACTTGAAGCAGAGGTTATGAAAAATGCAGAGTGCTTCAAATTTGTAACACTCAAAGGAGCAAAAATTTTCTTCCAAGAACTTGTGGAAAACAGAGGACAGACACCAAGTCAAGCAAAAGAATATGCCCTGGACAAAATGGAGCAAAAAAGAAAACTGCTCACCCTAGAAGATTGCAAACAAGAAGCAGAAAAAGAAATTGAAAAAATTGAAGAAATGTTTTAAAGTTTCCCAAACCCCCTCCAAAAAACAATCCCAAAAGGTTTTGGGGGTGGGAGCTGGTGTTTTAAGCCATTTTCCATTTCTCGTCTTCTCGCGCGGAAAGCCCCTTAAGTCTCTTTTTATTCAGCACTGTTTTTTTGAGCATTGGTTTTTGGTGGCTTTATTCTGCCAGTAACTTTGTCGCTTTCCAACAAGTCTTTTATTCTTCGCTCAAGCGCACTGTACCTTTTTTCCTTAAGCAAAACCAGCATTTCGTTCAATTTTGTGTGCCAAAAACCTTGTTTTTTTCCACTGTCTAATTCATCTAACAGTTCTGATAGCTTGCGTTTAACCATTTTATCACTTCCTTAAAAAGAATTGGTGTTCAAAAAAGAGAACAACCATTACTCTTAAGTTCAAACCAGTATTTTATTGTTTCTATTTCAAAGCGCGCAAAAAAGGCACTAAAAAAGGTTTTTCTTTTTCCTGAAAAGTTTTGTCGCTTGTTTCCAAATCCTTAAATAGTCCATTGGCTTAATTCTATTTATGGGCAAATTCCGCTGGGTCAAAAGGCTTGTTCCAAAGCGCTTCAGGAAAAATCCTGAGAAAAAGGCAAGGGGCAAGATAATAAAGCTCTGCAGGGAATCAAAAGCAGTCAAATTAAAGGAGCATGATGGAAGCACAAAATCATGTTATTCCGTTAGCTGGTACAACCAGGTAAAGGAACTAACCTGGGGAAACCTCTGGGCGGCCCAGTATGTTGTTGGAACCTTGCAAAACGCTCAAAAAAGGGGTCTTGTTGGTGTTGAAAGCAGAATAGAGGGGCATCCAACAATCCTATCAATAGACGAGGCAAGTGCGGAAATCCGGGCAAGAGGAAGAAGTACAGTAGTCTTCTTTCCAAAAAGGCCTTGGATGGGATAAACAATACAAAAATAAGTCTAACTTCTACATAACATCATATTCTTTTTAGTATTTGAAAAAAGAAATTTTGCTGCTCCCTAGCTTACTTTTCAAACCACTGTTTTTGTTTCTTCCCGAAAATTATTCCCATGCGAATTCTGAACCAATTCTTTTAAAGTGGAAAAATCATCGGAAACCTTGAGTCTCAAAGCGATTTTAAAAGCCAAAGACCTAATTCTAGCGAGCAGACTCACTAATTCTAGTTGCCCTTAGGTGTTGATGAGAAAATGATTTCAGAAGAAAGGATAATGGGATTTGTGGAAGGAGAAGGGTGCTTCAATATTGCCATTCAAAGGTATATTGACAGGAAATCAAGAAAAACAAGCAAAAGATGGGGGCATACAAATGCTAGCTTGTTTAAACCAAGGCCTTCCTTTAGGATAGGTGTATGTGAGGCGGATCGTTGGATTCTAGATGAAATAAAGGAAACACTTGGTTTTGGAGCAATTTACTTACAAAAAAGATCTTTAAAAAATACAAGCAAACAAGATTTTGCACAATATTACACAAAGAGTTTTGAAGAATGTTTGAAAACAAAAGATTTTTTTCAAAGACAGGTGTTTTATACTAGGAAAGGACACGATTTTCATCTATGGTGCCAGGCTCTTGAACTCATCAAAAACAAGGCTCATTTGAAAAAAGAGGGTCTTTTAGAGATTTGCAGAATTCGTGACCAAATGAATTATTTGAAGACAAAAAACAAACGCAGTACAGAAGAAATAAAACGAATTCTGGAAGAAAAACCAACGCATTTAATGTCTCAATTTGACAAAAAACAAGCTAAACTTATACATAACAAATCCTTTGACCAGAGAGTTTGGCTGGTTCCCAAACAAGGCAATCACATTCAAGGTAGGCCGGAACAAAAAGTAATAGGAAAGTCAGATGGTTTACGGGAAGCCAATACAAGCCAAAACAATAGTGGAGGATAGCCTAAAAACATCGAGAAAGGCGTTCTGTGAGGTGTGGGGGCAAAAACAAGCATCTATCCTCCATTTTGACGTATAAATGCTATTATACCGAATCTCCACGTCTAGAACTTTTCAAAAACCGTTTATTTTTGACCCTAATAATTGCAATGGTGGAAGTGTAGGTGGCGTGAAATCCTCTTTAAAATGGGACAAACAGAAATCCTTATAACATGATGACAGCTGCTGAGTCAGATAGTGAGGCTCTAGCTATGCTAGCTACTAGTATGAGTTCTACAGACCTTGAGAAGTATATATTTAAAGATGTAGGTGTAATTATATATGAGAAGGGAGGAAACTTTTACCTACATAGGGACGATACTAGACCATTAATGCAGCACAGCTCTGGGTTAATGTGTAGTGAGCCCCTAATCCCTGGAAAGTGGTCTGCAGTTGATGAAGGTATGTTTACTATAACCTATGAAGATGAAAAGTTAGAAGGCTTAGAGGTATTTTCTAGTGTTGATGTTGAAGACGTAGGAACTGTAGGTACATGTAGCTTTTGTAAGAAGAGACATTACATTGCTGATGGATATAATGTATGCCATACCCGCCTTGCCGATGGCATACCCCAGAAAAAGGAAATAGCCCGGCAAGCTATTG
>DAOWAC010000120.1 GCA_030634785.1 Chloroflexota bacterium
CATGTGTAACAGATGTACAAGAGAGAGTTATACACATAGAGTGCGAGAGAGCGAGAGAGCGAGAGAGAGGGGTTGATTTGAATGAAGTGTGCAAAATGCAAAAGTCCAGCGTCAAAGTATAACAAGGAAGGCTTTCCTGTGTGTGCAAGGCATCTTAAAACAAAAATAAAGCCACCTAAATGTCCTAATTGTAAACTTGAAATGGTTGTTAGAGAAGGCAAGTTTGGAAGGTTTTGGGGCTGTCCTGCTTTTCCAATGTGTGACGGGTTACAGAGTTTTTAGTTTATCGAATTAAATCAGTTCTTGGGCTTTTTAAGGAATTTGTGTCTTAAAATAATTGATTTTAATGGCTGTTTTGAAGAAGTTTGCAAACCCTGCGCCGTTGGGTCTTGCTGCTTTTGGAATGACAACAATTCTTTTGAATTTGCATAATGCAGGCTTTTTTGCCTTGGGTGCAATGATTCTTGCAATGGGTTTTTTTTACGGCGGTCTTGCTCAGGTAATTGCCGGAATTCTTGAATTTAAGAAAGGAAACACTTTTGGATTGCTTGCGTTTACTTCTTATGGTTTTTTCTGGCTTTCACTTGTTTTTATTATTGTTGCGCCTGCAATGGGTATAACAGAGGCTCCTTCAGTAACTGCAATGGGATTTTATCTTCTTATTTGGGGAATTTTCACGCTCTTTATGTTTTTTGGGACACTTCGTTCAAACAGAGTTCTTCAATTCATTTTTGCATCTCTAACATTGCTTTTTTTTCTTTTAGCGTTGTCTGATTTCACCGGAATCACTTTGATTAAAACAATTGCCGGATTTGAAGGAATAATTTGTGGTGCTTCAGCGCTTTATCTTGCAATGGCCGAAGTCTTAAATGAAAACTTTGAAAGAATTGTTTTACCAATTGGTCCTTTTAAAAAATAGTGTTGGCATATTTAACAACTTAAGCACATCTGTGGCCTCAGCATATCTGTGTTTCAATACAATTGTTGCCCATAGTTAAAAGCACACATTCTTCTGACATTGCGTCAGGTGCTACAATAGGACATTGGATTTCATTACCCCAGCTTCCGTCTGCTTCAAGTTTGTAAAAGGTTGAGCCTGCGCCTTCCATTGAACCAACAGTTTTTACATATTCACCACATACATAAACAGCTGCTATATTTGGCTGCCCGCAGAATTCTTGTGCTTCAATTTCAATTCCCTGAACAGGCGAATTGCATGCTTTTTCAACACAATTTCCTTCCTGCATAAATGTTTTGCATTCTTCTGACATTGCATCAGGTGAAACAATAGGACATTGTACTCCTTTGTCTAATACTCCGTCTTTAAGTGTGTAATATGTTGATCCGCCGCCGATTAATTTGCTAACAACCTGAATATGATTTTTGCATACGTAAATCGTATCAACATTGGTTTTGTTGCAAAATCCGCCTGCTAATTCGTCGAGTTTTTGTGTTTCAACACATTCTTCTTCCCATGGTCTTATGCATTTTTGCAAAGGTTCGCACCATTCATATCCTGCTGATGGAATGCACCCATATTCGTCTCTGTCACTGCCTGGCATTTGTTGCTGTGCTATTGGTGCAGGAGCTGGTGCAGAGGTTGGTGCAGGAGCTGGTGCAGAGGTTGGTGCAGGAGCTGGTGCAGGGGTTGGTTCAGTTGGTTGAACGCATCCACTTAACAACAGCATTGCTAAGACTAAAGCGATTGAAACATAAACCATTTTCATTTGTTTTTTTAAAGTCCAAACTAGTATATATATTTTTAGCAATTTTTTTGTAAAGTGAACAAAGTTTTCTTGCTGTTGCAAAAGTTAAATCATTGTTCCTGAAACACACAGCGGTTGCACTTGTTTTAAAGAAAAAAAAATTAGAAAAAAGAAAAAAATTAGTCCAATCAGCATACGTTTTGAACAATGCAGTTTGGCGCTATTGTCAACTTTTTGCACCTTTCATCCATTGAACTCAATGGCATTACTGGGCAATTATATGTTGACAAAATTGGGTTAACAACAGATGTTTTATGATATGTAGATCCAATAGTTGGATCGGTATTTACAACTCTTATATAATCACTGCAAATTGAAACACTTTCGACATTATCTCCGCCGCAATATGCTTCTGCTTTTGCAAGAGTTGCTGGTGGAACAGGACATTCGCCCCTGTAAAAATTCCACGTGTTACATATTGTTCCATCTGAAAGAAGGCAATTAGTGTACTCAAGTCCACTATCACTTTCTACCACTTGAACTGTTCCGCCTTGTTCTTCACAATATTCTGATGCTTCGTTTCCTGTAAATTCTTCAACTCCACATTCTTCTTCCCATGGTCTTATGCATTTTTGCAAAGGAGCGCACCATTCATATCCTGCTGACGGTATACACCCGTGTTCATCTAAGTCTCCGCCAACTATTGGTGGTGGTGTAGGGGCTGGTGTCGGCGCCGGTGTTGGCGCTGGTGCAGGAGTCGGTGCAGGAGCTGGTGCAGGGGTTGGTTCAGTTGGTTGAACGCATCCACTTAACAACAGCATTGCTAAGACTAAAGCGATTGCTATATAAGTAATTTTCATTTGTTTTAGTTTAAGAATATTGGAATATATATACTTTTCCTTTTTAGAAATCACGCTTCAAACTTTTTAATAATTTTTACAAAAAGCTTTGTTTTAACCAAACAGGCATGTTTCTTCCCCCTGAGTCTTATGCATTTTTGCAGTAAGGCAAAACTCTTATTAATTTCTAACAACCCTATTATTTTATGCCACCAAAGAAGAAGCCGATTTCAGTCAAGTCAGCGCTTGAAAAAATCGAACGCATTAATGCTCTTAAAAAATTTCCTTCACAGGCTGCTAAAATAAGAAAAGAGCTTGCTGAAAAGCTTGGTGAAAGAAAAGCCAGGCTGTACAGTGTTGAGAACCGGCTTATAGTTCAAAGGGCTGATAAGCGAGCATCTGGAAGGTTTATTACAAAAGAGGATTTGGTTAGGACAAGCAAAATCAAAACAGAAAAAGCAAGGCTTGAATTGTTAGAGCTTCTCCTCAAAGGCTTTTCTTCGAACAGCATTGAAGCAAAGTCCAAAATTGAGGCAATTAAAAA
>DAOWAC010000008.1 GCA_030634785.1 Chloroflexota bacterium
AAAGAAAATTCTATTCTTGATATTGGAACAGAAACAGTTGCAGAATTCAAAGAATCATTAAAGGGAGCAAAGCTCATTGTAGCAAACGGACCAATGGGTGTCTTTGAAAGAATGGATTTTGAAATTGGGACCAAAAGAGTCTTTAATGCAATAAGCAAAGCCAGAGGCTTTTCTATTATTGGCGGTGGTGACACTGAAACAGCATTGGAACAAGTTGATTTTTCAGAAAAGGACTTTTCACACATTTCCCTAGCAGGCAAAGCATTACTACAATACCTTAGCGGAAAAGAAATGCCTGGATTGGTTACTCTTCAAGGCAAATCTTCTGAATCCAAACCTGAACAGCCAGCAGTCGAAGAACCAAAAATCGAGGAATCAAAAGTCGAAGAACCTGCAGTAAAAGAAGCGTCTGCTGAAGAAGAAACCGCAGAAACTGAAGAACCTGCAGCTGAAGAACATGCAGATAAGGAACCTGCAGCTGAAGAACCTGTGGCAGAAGAACCTGCAGCTGAAGAACATGCAGATAAGGAACCTGTGGCCGAAGAACCTACTGCAGAAGAACCTGAGTCTGAAAAGCCTGAATTTCCAACACAAAATTAATTGTGAACTGCATGAATTATCTCTTAAAAAAGGAAAATCTTCCAAAATTTCTTGAATTACTTAAAAAAAAGTTTGACCAAGTCATTGTGCCTGTAAAAAATGAAACAGGTGCAACATGCTTTCAACCATATTCAGGGCAAGAGATTTTTCTTGAAGCAAGAACTGATTTTTCTGCAAAAGAATTTTTCAGACCAGCAAAAGAAAAAACATTTTCCTTTAAGAAAAAAAATTCTTCATATGAAATTAAACCAGAGTATGACACCGCCAAAAAGGTTTTGTTTGGAGTAAGACCATGCGGTACTCATGCTCTTAACACTCTTGACGAATTATTTATAAAATTTTTTGGAGAAGACCAATTTTACAGCAACAAACGCAAAAACACAACAATAATTGCATTCCAATGCAACAAAGCATGCGAAAATGGCTTTTGTGCAAGTATGGGGACATCAAAAGCAATAGGCCACGATTTGCTTTTTATTGAACGCGGAAACGACTTTTTTGTAAGAGCTGAAACAGAAAAAGGCACAAGCCTTCTTGACTCAGCGCTTTTCAAACATACCTCTGATTCAGAATATTCTTCAAAAATTAACTGCGAAAACGAACTTGACACAGAAGACATTGAAGAAAATCTTTTTTCAAACTTTAACCATTCTGTTTGGAAAGAAGAATCTGAAAGATGCCTGAGTTGTACTTCCTGCACTCAATCCTGTCCAACCTGTTATTGTTATACTTCAAACGATGAATTTGTTTTTGGTTCTGATAATGAAAGTGAAAGATTCAGAGTTTTGGACAGTTGTCAACTCCAACGTTTTACAAAGGTTGCAGGAAATCATCTGTTCAGACCTTCAAGAGAAGGCAGATTAAGACAGTTTGTTTTACACAAATTTTCTTATTACAAAAAACACCACTGTATTCATTTGTGTGTTGGATGCGGAAGATGCATTACTGCCTGTCCTGTTAAAATAAGTCTTGTTGACATTGCAAACAAGATTCAAAAACATTCCTTGGAGGAGTCTAAATGATTACTCCTGAAAAACCAGAGCTTGCTGAGATAATTTCAATTTCACAGGATACTGCTGACACAAAAACCTTTGAGGTTAAATTTGTTGACAAAAGTGTCGGCAAAAAATTCAAATTCAGACCAGGGCAGTTTATGATGATAAGCGTTTTTGGTTTTGGAGAAGTTCCAATAAGTATTTCTTCCTCTCCCTACAAAACAAATTCAATAAAATTTACAATTGTAAACGTTGGCAATGTAACCAACGCCCTGCACCAACTCAAAAAAGGTGCCAAAATTGGTTTGCGTGGTGCTTTTGGAACAGGCTTTCCTTTGCAAAAATTCAGAAAAAAAAATATTTTGTTTGTAAGTGGTGGCTGTGGTCTGGCGCCATTAAGAAGTGCAATTTATGCAGTGCAAGAAAAGAAAAGTGAATTTGGAAAGATTTCGGTTTTGTTTGGATGTAAAACTCCTGAAAATGTTTTGTTTGATAAAGATATGAAGCAATGGCAAAAAGAAAAATTCCAAGTTCTTTCAACTGTTGACAACCCAAACAAGAACTGGAAAGGAAACACCGGAGTTGTAACAGGTCTTTTCAAACACCTTACTTTTCCGCCAGAGACTACAATTGTAATGATGTGCGGTCCGTCGATAATGATTCATTTTTCATTAATTGAGCTGAGAAAAAAAGGCTTCAAGGATGAACAAATGTTTGCTTCTTTGGAGCGATTAATGCAATGCGGTGTAGGTTACTGCAGTCACTGCAATATTGGAAACAAATACACTTGTATTAACGGTCCTGTATTTACTGCAAAGGATTTAGAAAAATTACCTATGAAGGAGAATTAAATTTGGAAAAGAAAAAGGTCAAGGTTGGGTTTTTCTCCCTTACATGTTGTGAAGGCTGTGAATTTGCTGTTCTTGACCTTGAAGAGAAATTACTAAAAGCATTTGATTATCTTGAAATAGTTGAATCACGTGTTCTAATGGAAAAAATAAAACCAGCTGCAGTAAAACTTGATATCGCTTTTGTTGAAGGAAGCGTAATAAGCAAGCACGATCTTGACAAACTGAATTATATCAGGGAAAAAACAGATTTTCTTGTGGCTCTTGGTTCATGTGCTGCAATTGCAGGAATAAACGGGATTAGAAATTCTTTGCCTGAAGGTATTCAAGAAAGAATGAGACAAAAAGCAATAACTCCTGTAAAAGAAAAGGCATATCCTCTTTCTTCTTTTGTAAAAGTTGATTACATTCTTAATGGTTGTTCTGTTAACGAACTTGAATTCCTTGATTTTTTAAACAAAGTATTACACGGAGTCATTCCAAAACTTGAAGAAGTGCCTGTTTGCTTTGAATGCAAGCTAAAAGGAAACGCATGTCTTCTTCTAAAAGGAATTCTATGTCTTGGGCCTGTAACCTATGCAGGATGTGGTGCTTTGTGTCCTAGTCAGAATGCACAATGTATTGGCTGCAGAGGCTTTACAAAAGATGCTAATTTTGACTCTTTAGACAATCTATTTAAGGAAATGAAACAAAGCAAAAAGGAAAGGTTTAATCTTTTCACTTACTTTAATCCACTGCCAAAAGAATTATCTGTCTTAAAGGAGGAAAAATAAATGCATAAAACAGGCTGCTTTTCAATAAAGGAAATTACAAAGATTGAAGGGCATGCAAACCTTGATGTTGAATTGAAAGACGGCGAAGTTGAAAAATGCCAGCTGAAAATTTATGAAGGACAACGATTTTTTGAAGACATGCTTAAAGGAAGACATTTTTCTCAAATTCCGCTAATTGTTTCAAGAATCTGCGGACTCTGCAATGTAAGTCATTTAAACACTTCGATTGAAGCAATTGAAAACGCGTTTGATATTAATGTAAGTGAGCAAACAAACATTCTCAGAGATCTTGCGACAAACGGAGAATTTCTAAAAAGCCACGCGCTTCATCTTTTCTTCCTTGTTTTACCAGACTATTTTGGCAAAGAATCTGTTCTTGAATTCAGCAAAGAAGAAAACAAATTTCTTAATTGGGGGCTTAATCTCAAAAAGTCAGGGACTGATATTGTAAAACTTTTAGGTGGACGAATTTACCAAACAGTTGGTATAAGACCAGGTGGTTTTACAATGCTTCCAAAACAGGAACAGCTTGACAAATGTCTTTTATTGCTTGAAAAGGAAAGAAAAACAGCAATTGATACAATAAAGCTTTTTGCTTCTTTTTCTGAAAAGCTTTCTTTTGAACGAAAAACAGACTATCTTGCACTTGTTGATTCAAATTACAGTTTTGTTAAAGGAAAACTTTGTTTTGCTTCAGGAAAAGTTATTGAAGAAGCAGATATGCTAAAACACATTGAAGAATTTATTGTTCCGTACAGCAATGCAGCTCAAACAAGTTTTGAAGGAAAATCTTTCAGAGTTGGTTCGCTTGCAAGAATTAATCTAAATCAAAAAGCACTAGAGCCTGCAGCACAGGACATCATCCGAGAACTTGGTCTAAGTTTTCCAAACAACAAAATTTATCACAACAATACTGCTCAGGCAATTGAACTACTTCACTTAATTGATTCAAGTATTAGAATAATTAAAGAATTAAAACTTGAAAAGGAACCAATGCAGGAAATCAAACCAAAAGAATGCGTTGGAATCGGTGTAACAGAGGCTCCAAGAGGAACTCTTTATCACCAGTATTCTTTTGATGAAAAAGGCTTTGTAAAAAAGGCAAACATTGTTGTTCCAACAAACCAAAACAATCATACAATTGAAGAAGACTTAAAAGAATTCATTCCAACCTTGCTTGATTTGCCGCAGGAAAAAGCTAATTTGGAAATTGAAAAACTTGTTCGCGCTTACGACCCCTGCATTAGCTGTGCTACCCATTTTCTCAAAGTCAACTGGAAAAAGTGAGTTTTTTAAACAATAAAACCTTACTATACTTGTTTCAAAATGAATTCAAAAGCACAGGCTGGCTTGGAATACTTAATGACCTATGGCTGGGCCTTAATCATGATTGCCACCGTAATAGGAGTACTTGTTTTTTTAGTTGGCACTCCAACAGCAACAGGATTTGACTGCAAGTCAAGTGACCCGACCAAAATAGATTTTGCAGGATCACAGTTTGATGAAATGCAGGTCAGCGGTAATGTTAAATCTTGGTTCAACGGAAAAATTGTTTTGCGCAATCTTACTGCCGGAAATATTCAAATCACAAAACTGGAAAAAGACGCATATTTTTTTCTCCCTCCTACAATTGAAGAAGTTTCATGCACTACAATAACTCCGTCAGCATCTGTTAAAATAACATCCGGCGAAAATTTTACCCTTGGAAATATTATGGTTTATTACAATCCTGCATCGTCTTCGGATTCTGGTTGTACTAAAACCGTGGTTCCTTTCGATCGCGATTTTGGAAATATTTACCTTACCTATTTTGATCAAACAGGTTTATCCCACGACCTTACTCTTTCCTGCCAAAACTTTCCTCTAAATTAGCTTTTTACTTCCACGAGCTCTTTTACTTCTTCAACAGCCTTGTCCAAATCATACTCGGCAGGAATTGCGACAATCTTTACCTTTCCAATTCTTCCAATTTTTTTAAGCAATTTCAATTCCATTGCTAAATCAAAATCATGGCCTGAAACAGGCTGCTTTGTTTCAAGTTTTTCCAAATCATTGATTAATTGCACTTTTTCAATGCCAAAAGCAACATCCATTATGTATAAGTCTTTCTTGTTTTCTATATCATCCAGTGACTCAACGGCTTCAAATTCAAGGTCTTTAACCTTTTCTTTTAGCTTTTCAGCGACTTTTAGTGCAAGGCTGTCTTTTTCTACAATGGCGTTTCCAAAAACAAAAATCTTTTTTATCACTGTTACTCACTTACCTTTTTAAACTTTTAATTATTTAATCTTTTTGCTATGAGTCAAAGAACAGGATTCTTCCTTGTACTCCTTACAGCAATTATTAGTGGTGTAAGTATTTTTGCAAACAGCTTTGCTGTTCAAGGATTCAATCCTTTTGCATTTACTTTTCTCAAAAACGCAGTTGTAGCAGTTTTTCTTTTCTCAATAATTCTTTTACTCAAAGACTTTAAGGAACTTAAAACAATTTCAAGAAAGCAAGCAGGCCAGCTTGCAATAATTGGCCTAATAGGAGGCTCAATTCCGTTTCTTTTGTTTTTTTACGCACTAAAGTTTACAACAGCAATAAATGCAGGTTTTCTGCACAAAACTCTTTTTCTCTGGGCTTCGCTTTTTGCCCTTTTCTTCCTGAAGGAAAGGCTTGACAAAAAATTTATTTTTGCAGCATTTCTCTTGCTTGCTGGCAATTTCCTGCTTTTCAACATCTCTTACTTTGGCTTGCCAGAAATGCTTATTCTTATCGCAACCATGTTTTGGGCTGCAGAAAATACGCTTTCAAAGCATGTGCTGAAAGATTTAAGCGGAAGTATTGTTGCCTTTGGAAGAATGTTTTTTGGAAGCATTTTTATTCTTGCATTTCTTGCATTCACCGGTCAGTCGGCTTTAACATTTGTCCTTTCAATGCAGCAAATTCAATGGCTTTTGATTTCCTCGGTTTTCCTTCTCGCCTTTGTTTTTACATTCTATTCTGGTTTAAAGCATTTGCCAGTACACAAGGCAACAGCGGTTTTGCTTCTTGCCCAGCCAATAACAGTTTTTCTCTCCTTTGCCTTTTTGGGAAAAGAAATTTTGCCAATACAAGGATTTGGACTTCTTTTAATAACTGCAGGAGTCTTCATGGTGTTTGGCATTGGGTTTTTCCTAAATTCAATCAAAACACCTGCAAAAACAAAGGGGCTTTCACTTGCTTCCAAAAGAAATTGACGCACTAAAGAGGGCTTGCATTTATTCAATTCCTCCAAACAAACTTGGCTATTGTGGTCCTGACAAAAGCTGGAAAACTCTCAATTCTTTTATTTCAAATCCAACCAAGCAAAATGCAGAGGCAGCAAAACACCTTTTAACAAATTTCAATGCACTCTACCCCTACCTTGAACTGATTGCAGATGCAAATAGCTTGGAGCCGTTTGATGCCGAAGTAATTGAAGCCTACTGGATTGGAAACCAATTGCTTGAAAATGTTTCCTGCAAGCAAATTCAAAAAACAATTCTTTCATTTCAAAATTTTGGTTTGCCAAAAAGCATTGCTGAAAAAAAGGCGTCAGAACTTCCTGACGGAATGCTTCCGCATCATAGTATGCATGTCCTTTACATAAACTTTATTTCTCAAAAAGTTGAACCTATTGTGAAAAACCTTTCAAACTGTCTTGTGCAATGGGCAAAAGTGCTTGAGGAAACACCTAAAGGAATCAGGGTAAAAGGAATTGAGCTTTTTTTGGAATCGGCTGAATTAAAGCTACGGGAAAAGGAAAAAATAGTGCACAATCCATTTAATCTGGCTTTAAAACCAAATGATATTGTAACAGTGCACTGGAGCAGCTCAATTGAAATTGTAACAGAACAAAAACAAAAACTCGAATCATACACTTTTAAGAATCTAAACACGCTTAGTCTTTTAGGTAAATCAAATGAATAAACATGCTCAAGCAAGCTTGGAATATCTGATTATCTATGGATGGGTACTAGCAATAGTAACGATAATTGTCAGCACAATGGTCCTTTTGTTTGGTGCAACAGCAGAACCAGTTTCATTCAATGTTTCGGATCCAGCCAAATTTACTATAAAGGGAACAAGCATTTTTAGCGGATCTGTTCAAATAAAGCTTCAAAACATAACCGGCGGAAAAATCCTTATTACATCTTTGGAGTCCAGTGGATATGAAAACTGCAGTCTGGATCAACAGATTCCTTCAGAAGACGGTATTTCAATAGGCCAAGGAAGCGAGTTTCTAATACTTTGTTCAGTTTCAGAAGGCGGTCAAAAAACTGTTACTTTTAATTACCTAGATGCATTTGGACTAGAACACACTCTTACAATAAGAACCAGTCCTGGTTTAGTGGTAACAGAGCCTGTCGGTGAAACCATCTGCAACGACGGCCTTGACAATGACGGCGACAGTTTAATAGACTGTGCAGATACAGCAGACTGTCTTGATGGGACATCATGCGGTGCAGGCAGCCTTGCCTGCTATGCTGGAGTTTGTTCTCAAGTTCACATTCTTACGCCGCCATCCGGCGGGCCAGGCGTGATATCCGAAAGTGGAATATATCTTTTGACACAGGACATTTCCAACATCCACGAAGGCTATCAAATAACAGCCAACAATGTTACCTTGGATTGTCTGGGGCATTCTCTGGCAGGCAAAGGCCATAATTCAGGAATAAAATTAGCCACTGTTTATAGCAATGTTAAAGTCAAAAACTGCAACATCCACAGTTTTGTAAATGGAATATATCTTTCCTATTCTTCTGATGTAGAACTCATTGGAAACAATACCTACAACAACAGCGATAACGGAATATGGTTTTACAGGTCTGCTCACAACACTGTCACAAATAATCATGCAAATGCAAACGGCAACGGAATGGTCTTCTTCCAAGCATCTAACAATGTCCTTACCGGCAATGAGATAAACAATAATGCCCTCAATGGTGTTGTTTCTGAATACAGCGACCCAATAATGGTAAACAACACAGTATGTGGCAACGCCGAAAAAGACATTATCTGTGCTGGTTCAGGTTTTGGCTCAGGTAATTCTGCAACTAACGTACTGGGCTGTTCGGCAGAGATATGGAGTGACAACTGCCCTTAGGCATAGTCGTCAATGTGCCTGTCTGTACTGTCTTCTTCGTTTGGTTTTTTCTTCTTTTTTTCAATTTGCTGCTGAACCAGTCTCTGCCTGTGTTTTTTCGTTGGCTGAATTTTTTTAACCCTTGCAACCGGCGGGACAAGCCGGCTGATTTTTCTTATTCTCATAACCTGTACAATCCTCTTTTCTTGCCAGTTAACGATTTTTATTTCAATGCTTCGAATGTTTTTCTTGCCTCTTTTTCTGAAATTTTTTCAACTGCAAAGCCCTGTTGAACTAGAACAAATTCGTCCTTTTTTGCCTTTGTCATGTTAAGGACTTCTCGTCTGGTTTTCCCTTGTTCTACAACAGCTTTTTTGCCATTTTCCTTCAATTCAATCACTTTTGCAGCTATTGCCAAACACATTTTTCATTCACCTAGACAAAAAACAATGGTTTAAAATGTTTATTAACCTATTTTTTCTAAGGAGTTAAGACTAATGACTGCTATAAATGACCGAAATAAATGCTGCTATTGTGCAGGCTGTCCAATTGTATGTCCTGTTGGAGCAATAGAGCTGATTGATGGGATAGTTGTTATAGACAAGGAAAAGTGCACAAATTGCATGGCCTGCGTAAAGATTTGTCCTGTTGGGGCAATGAGTATTGAGAGGTGATTAAAATGCCAATTGTAAAAATTGATATGTTGGAAGGAAAAACTGCTGAGCAAAAAGAAAAGCTTGTAATAGCCTTGTATAAGGCTTTTGAAGAAAACCAAATTCCAAAAGAATGGGTTACAATTCTTTTCAATGACAATCCTGTTGAAAACTGGGCTGTTGGTGGAGAAATGCTTTCAGAAAAAATAAAAAAAGAATAGAAAAAATAAAAAAAGAAAAATGTTGAGCTAAAAAAGAAAAAATTATAAACTAAAAAAGAAAAGTGATTTTATGCAAGAATTTGATATAATAATTATTGGGGCAGGTCCTGCTGGACTGCGTGCTGCAAAGGTTTTGGCTGAGGGAAAAGCCAATGTTTTATGCATTGACAAAAAGCAGGAAATAGGTGTTCCAAAAAGATGCGGAGAAGGCTTAGGATTAAGCTGGATGAACAGGCTTGGATTAAAACCTGATCCAAAATGGTGTTTGCAGGAAATAAATGGAGCTGCTTTGTATGCTCCAAGTATGAAAAGTGTTAAACTTAATTTCAAAAAAGTTTCAGGATATATAATTGAACGAAGGGTTTTTGAAAAAGAGCTTGCAAAAGAAGCAGCCAGCAAAGGTGCAATGATTAGAACAAAATGTCACGCCAGCAATTTTGAACGAAAGAACGGGAAAGTAATTGTAAGTTGTGTAGAGCGAGGTGAAGATGTGCAATATGCTGCTCCATTAATTATTGCTGCTGATGGAACAGAAAGTCTTACTGCAAGAAAGCTTGGTTTTGACACAAAAATTGGACTGAATGATATTGAGTCAGGTTACCAATATGAAATGGCAAACATTTCTTTTGAAAACCCGCACTTGATTAATCTTTTCTTTGGCAAAGAGATTGCACCAAGGGGCTATTGTTGGATTTTTCCAAAATCAGATACCTGTGCAAATGTCGGAATTGGAATTGCTGGTTCTGAGCCAAAAACTGCAAAAGAATACCTTGACAAATTTATCAAAGCACACTTGGGTCTTAGAAACGGAAGCATCATTGAAGTAAATGCAGGAACAATTCCTGTTGGAGGCTTCTTGGAGGAACTAGCAGCAGACAATCTTATTGTTGTAGGAGACGCTGCTCATCAGGTAAATCCAATTCACGGTGGAGGAATCGGAATTGCAATGGAAGCAGCAACTATTGCTTCAAAAGTTGCTCTTAAAGCACTTGGAAAAAAGGATTTTGGAAGCAAATTCCTAAATCAGTATACTGCTGAATGGTATAAAACAAGAGGCAATAAACTAAAGCGAATTCTAAAACAAAGACATATGCTTGAAGAATTAAATGATGATAATTTTGAGACACTTGCAAATGCTATAGATGGTGATGATGTAATGTTAATAGCAGAAGGGGATCTAAAGTCTTCTGCAAAAATGGTTCTCAAAAAGCTTGTAAGACATCCAAAGCTTGCAAAAGTAATGCTAAAATACTTAAAATAAAAATACTGTCAAAATACTTAAAATGACAGAATTAAATATATCCTTTTACTTTCTATTACTTGATTTAAATGACTAACAAAGCACAAGCAAGTTTGGATTATTTGTTAACTTATGGCTGGGCGATAATACTGGTCGCAACTGCTATTGGTATTATTTTTTTTGTAACAACTATGCCTATATCAAAAGCAAATGTTACTATTGGTCCGTCTGACGAAATTATTTTAAACTCGGGTTCGGTTGGTAATGTCCTGAAGGTAGTTTTGCAAAATATTGCTTCTGGTCAACTAAAAATAACTGACATACTTACATCAGATGCTTTGGAAAACTGTACTCTAACAACTGGTGGTAAAGAATCAAGGCTAATAAATTCTGGACAAATAATGCTTCTTGAATGTAATTATTCTGGAAAAGAACCTGGTAGTGTCAGCATACTCTACAAAGACTTTGTTGGTTCTGATAAAATAGTAACAATCAATATTGTCTGACCAACTGAATAAATTTAGAAAAATTCTTTTTCTTTCAACCTTTAGCTAAAGTATTTAAAGCAGTTTTCCTGCAGTATTCTTTTGATTTATATGAAGATTCCAAACATTTCTTTGGCATATGTTGTTGCAGAATTAAGTCCAATACTTGATGGATGCATTGTGCGAAAAGTACAAGAGCTTGACAATGGCTGGCTAAAGTTTAAGTTACAAACAAGGCAGGGTACAAAGGATTTGATAGCAGCGCCAGATGCCTTGTTCCTAACCTCTTTTTCAATGCCTGCAAGACAAACAACCTCTGGTTATGGCGCCTTTCTTAGAAAAAGGCTTTCAAACAAAAAAGTGCTTTCATTCAAACAGCATAGTTTTGACCGAATAATTGTAATACATTTGGAAGGCTTTTTTCTAGTATTTGAACTTTTTGCAAAAGGAAATGTAATTTTGCTTGACGAGGAAAAAGTAATTCTTTCAGCTTTTAGAAAAGAAAGATGGAAGGATAGAATTCTCAAAAAAGGCGAAGACTACAAATTTCCCTCATCCAAAGGAATAAGTCCTGCAGAACTTGACACAAAAACATTGGAATCAATGCTAAAAGAAAGCAATTCAGACCTTGTAAGGACACTTGTAAAAGAGATAAATATTGCCCCTCTGCTTGCAGACGAAACCTGCTTTAAAACCTCAATTGACAAAGAAAAACCAGCTAAAAAAATTTCCAAGAAAGAAATTACACTCCTTATTGCAACAATAAAAGACCTTTATTCCATTGACTTAAAGAAAGAGTCTGCAGGCATGGTAAAAAAAGCAGATTCCGAAATACTGCTTCCATTTGAACTTTCTGCTCTTGAAAAAACAGCTTCTTTCAATTCCTTAAATGAAGCAATTGACCAACAGTTTGGAAAACAGTTTTCTGAATCAAAAGGAGCAGATGAAAGAAATGCTGTTTCAAAGAAAAAAGCAGAGCTTGATTATAGTATGAAACAACAAAAAGAGGCCTTGGAAACACTGTCTTCAAAGGTTGAATTAAACGCAAAAAAAGCAGAATTAATTTATGCAAACTATTCAAAGATTTTTGCACTTATTCAGGCTCTTAATTCTGCAAAAGATAAAAAAATGCAGGAAAAGGAGATTATGTATAAGATAAAAAATGAGTTTCCTTTTCTTAAAATCCTTAACCTAAAACAGGGTAAGATAATTGTTTCATTGGAATAATGAGAAAAAAGAATAAAAAAAGCTTTTCAAAGTTAGTTTGCAGGTGCAGCTTCAGCAGTTTCTATTTCGCGCTCGTCAACTATAAATACGTCACTTACTGCTGTTACAGCGCTATAAGGAATTTTTATTATTCTGTCTTTTCCTTCTGCTTTCTTTATGAATTTACTTTCTCTGTCAAGTTCTACGAGAAGATGTTCTATTTCGCCGCTTCCTTCATCTATCATAAGGTCAGAAAGCTTTCCTACCTCATCTCCTCTGTTTGTAATAACTTTTTTTGTTGCTAATTGTCTTGCTATCGTGTACTTATACATTATTTTTCCCCCGTTAATAAATCAACTTGTACAAATAAAAGGCAAACTTCTATTTAAATGTTGCTCTTTTCCATTTCTACATAAAAGCCTTTTTTTGCTTTGGCAAAAAACCCCTTGGGAAATTTGCTTCACAAACTCTGTTTTTTAAATAATTCCCTTCAGTTCTTTCTTTATGCATGATATAAAGCAATACCTGCCTGAAGAAACAATTGAAATGCTTGCAAGGCAGCACTACAAGCTCTTTGGACATAGCGCAGTAAAGCTTTGTCATTGGACAAAAGCCTCAATTTACAAAAATGAGGCTTGCTACAAGCAAAAATTTTACGGAATTCAGTGTCATAGATGTCTGCAAATGACTCCTACAGTTTCATGGTGTGACCAGGCCTGTTCTTTTTGCTGGCGTCCTTTGACAAAATTTCAGCCTTTTCCAAAAGACTTTGATGAACCATCTGAAATAATTGACGAGGCAATAAAACAGCAGCGAATTCTTCTTTCTGGCTATGGTGAATTCAGGGAAAAGATTGGTGAAAAAAAGCTCTGGGAAGCAAACAATCCAAATCAGGTTGCAATTTCTTTGGCTGGCGAGCCAACACTTTACCCTAAAATTGGTGAATTGATTGAAGAATTCAATCGCAGGAACTTTTCAACATTTCTTGTAAGCAACGGTCTTCATCCAAAAACTCTTGCAGAAATTCATTTGCCTACGCAGCTTTACCTTTCTTTGGAGGCTCCAAACATTGAAATTCACCGCAAAATAAATGCACCTTTGGTTAAAGACAGTTGGGAAAGTCTTAACACAAGTCTTGAGCTAATGCCTTCTCTTGACACACGAAAGGCAATAAGAATTACTGCAATTAAGGGCAAGAACATGTTTCACGAGCAGGAATTTGCTTCCCTTATTCAAAAAGCCGAGCCTGATTTTGTTGAAGTAAAAGCATACATGTTTGTTGGATACAGCCGAAAAAGGCTTGTGATTGAAAACATGCCGCAACATTCTGAAGTAAAAGACTTTGCTGAAAAAATCAACAAACATCTTGGTTACCATTTAACAAACGAAAGCAAGCCAAGCAGGGTTGTTCTGCTCTCCAAGAAAAAGAATCCAAAAAAGATAACAGCAAAAGTATAAATACTTAAATTGCCTTTATTCTTTGTGATTTTTTATGTCTGATGATAATGAAGAAG
>DAOWAC010000063.1 GCA_030634785.1 Chloroflexota bacterium
ATTTTTGAAAGCATTTTGCAAAGGCTTTCAAGCATTTCTTCCCTCATTCCTGTTCCAATTTTTGCAATTGACTTGAATGAATCGCTTTTTTTGTCATAAACTGCTGTCAGCAATCCCCCCAATCCAAATTGTGTTCTTTTGCCTTTTCCTTTGTAAAATCCAATTATTACTGTGTCAATAGTATCTCCTAACTCACCTTTATAGCTTCGCTTTAGCTTAATCCAGGAAAACTTTCTTGCGCCTGCAACATATTTTGCATTAAGGTCTTTTGCAATAATTCCTTCGAGTCCTTTTTCAACACTTTTGTTAAAGTATTCTTCTAGTTCTTTTACAGAACTTGTTATAATGGTGTCAGTTAAAACAATTGTTTTATTCCTGCCAATTATTTTTCCAAGCCTTTCTCTTCGCTCTCTGAAAGGCAAGTCCATCAAATTTTTTCCGTTTGCATAAAGCAAATCAAAGGCAAATAATGTTAGTGGAAATTCTTTTGCCATCTTATCAATATCATATTTTCTTTTTCTTTGAATGGTTACCTGAAAAGGATAATATTCTTCTGTTTCTTCATTAAATGCAAGTGCTTCTCCTTCAAAAATTGCTTCACTTGTCTTAAGGTCTTTTACTGCGTTCACAATTTCCGGAAACATTTCTGTAACATTTTCTTGTCTTCTGCTAAAAATTGTTACCTTTTCTTCCTTTTTGTGTATTGCAAGTCTGAATCCGTCATACTTTGCTTCAACCGCACACTTTCCCAATTTTTCAATTATTTTTTTTGCTGTCGGAAGCCTTTCAGCAAGAGTTGGTCTTAGCGGAATGCCTGGTTCCATTTTGATTTTTTCCAATCCCTTAAGTCCGTGCCTTTTCAGAGTTTCTGCAAGGTCTCCCAAATCACTGTGAACATTATACTTGCTTTCAATAATTTCTTTTACTGCAAACCTTAGTTTTTTATTAAATTCTTCTGCTCGTTTTTCTTCCTTTTTTTCCTTTAGCTTTTTTTCAACAGTTTTCACAAGCACCTTGTCTTTTTTTGCTTCTGGTAAAAGGTTTATTGCAAAAGCGTCCATTATGGTTGGGTCTCCTATTCCAAGTCTTAAACTTCCCAAAGGAATTCTGATAAGATAACGTGCTTCTACCGGAGAAGCGCTGTTTAAGAGTTCTGCTAAAAGTTTTATTTTAAGCTGCTGGCTTCCGCTTCCTTCAACTGTTGCAATTCTTAACAAGTTTTTGAAAACCTTTTCAACAGTTAGTTCTGCGCTAAAAAGCGAACGTTGCTTTTTTTTCTTTAAAAATTCTTCTGCTACAAGTCCCAAATCGCCTTTTTTCTTAAATTCTTTTTCAACCTCTGCCTTAGTATAACCAGCTGCTTTTGCAATGGCTTCTTCAGCATACTTTTCTCCCATTCCGATTTCAATATCCTTGTATGGTGGAGCAAGCTGTCCCTGACAAAGGTATATTACTCTTGCAATTTCGTCAACATCGCTTTTTTCAAAGAGTTCTGCAAGCAAATCAGTCATTTCAAGCCGCTTACTTACTTTTTCAACCCTATCAAAAGAGTCTGCTAAAACCTTAAATTTCATACCATATTCTATAAGAATATTAGCAAATATAACCCTTTTGCAGACTTATAGGTATTTAACAAACCTGTTGTTTTTGTCAACCAAAATCTTTTTTGTATTAATTGACTTGTCTGATAGTTCAAAGCCTATTATTATGATTTCTTCCCCTGTCTTAATCAAATGAGCTGCTGCTCCATTCATGCAAATTTCTCCACTGCCCTTTTCTCCTTCAATAATATAGGTTTCAAGTCTTGCCCCGCTTGTATTGCTTGTAACCAATACTTTTTCTCCTGGCAAAAACCCAGCTTTTTCAACAAGCAACTGGTCAACTGTAATGCTTCCAACATAATTGACATCGGCATTTGTAACAATTGCCTTGTGTATTTTGGCGTGCAAAAACCATCTCATAAAAATAATTGATTAGTCAAAAGATATAAATATGCAGAGGGTGATATTTCATCTATGCAAAAGGTTTTGAAAATCCTACTGCTGGCTTCTGGTCTGTCCCTATTGGCAGGCGGTTTATTTGGTCCAATTTACGCTATTTTTGTTGAACAAATTGGCGGAGATATTTTGACCGCAGGAACTGCCTATGCTGCTTTTGCCATTTCTGCCGGAGTTTTAATTTTTGTGATAAGCCGATGGGAAGACCATATCAAATACAAAGAAACGCTTGTGATAATGGGTTATGCTCTTGGCTGTTTTGGCTTTTTGGGTTATCTTTTAATTCAAGATCCACTTGACCTTTTTGCTGTTCAGGTTATTTTTGGAATTGCAACAGCTATAGGAACTCCTGCATATGACGGGCTTTACTCAAAGCATTTGGATAAAGGAAAGTTTGTTTCAGAATGGGGTCTTTGGGAGTCAATGAACTATATCCTGGTAGGAATTTCAGCAGCTGTCGGAGGTTTTTTGGCAAAATTTTTTGGATTTACCTTTCTGTTTTTTGTCATGCTTGCACTTTCACTCTTTTTACTAATTTTTTCAACACTTTTGTTTTCTGGAAAGGATTCAAAAACCATTCAATAACTTTAAATAATTCTATTTGTATAATGAATGCATGGGAATTCGGGTTGAATTTAATCCAGATCTTGCTTTGAGAAATATTTCTGAATATAAAAATGGAAACAGAAAATTGAAAGAATGCATTCCTGAAAAGCTTGAAGCAGGACAAACTTATTCTTTTCTTAAAAGCGAACAGCGTAATTACTGGCTTTTGGGCCAGATTCCATTGGTTGAAACAAAGGGAAACTGTCAGATTTCAAAACCTTTGGCCGCAGTGGAAATTATTGAATCAACTCACTTCATGCTTAACGGAAAGTCCTTTACTAAAGGCAAGTACAAAGTTGTAGATATCTTTGATTCTTCTGATTCCAAAGCACATTTTGACGGATTTGAAAGAATAAAATAAGTTCAGGCTTGCTCAAACAGATTTATGCCTTTTCTTCTTCTTTAACGCCAAACAAAATAACTTTTATTACAAAAAATCCGACAATTGCTCCGATTGGAACAAATAAAAAATAGGGGTAAGGTGTTGTAAAAATGAATTTAAGTTGCATTGGCCATTCGTAAAAGCTGTGGTGAATGTCAAACATAAAAATTATAAAAAATGAAATAAAAGCAGAAATTCCAAGAAAAATTGCATCAGCTATAAGCTCTTCTCTTGTAACAACCAATTTTCTAATTTTTTTCAAATGCCTTTTCATTTCAATAATTTAATTCTTTTAGAAAGTTATAAACCTTTCCCCATCCCTTCTTCGCTTTTATACGAGGCGCGGTTTTGATTGTCTTTCGGCAATCGAAAACACTCGCTTACACTCGTTTCTAATTGTAACGCCGGCAGGTGCAGGGGGTGAATTCCTACATTTACCCTGCCAAGCAATAAAACTAATGTCCTTTAAATCAAGGGTCTGACAGTTTCTCTGCTTCCATAGGCTTCAACAAACCTGCATAATCTAAATGATCTCATTAACATCACTCTCCACATTTTTAATTGAAATAATGTTGTTTAATGCGTTTAAAAACAAAAGGAGAGAGTCGAGGTTTCCGGTGAAAATTACCTGTTTTTGGTTTCCGGTGAAAAAACATTTTAAGCAAATTTTGCCAAAAAGAGGCTTTTTTTAAATCTTTTCAGTCACAATTATTTTACATTAAATGCTTTATTTTGGGGGCGTAGTCTAGTCTGGTTAGGATTCTGCGTTTGGGACGCTGTGGCCCCGGTTCGAATCCGGGCGCTCCCACTTCCTTTTTTTATGCAAAGATTTAATTGTTTTGCAAGCTAATACTTATTTAATGAAAAAAAAACGTGTTTCATCAGCTAAACAATTAAAGCCTTTCGGAACTAATAAAAATTTTAAGTTCGCAAATATTAGACCTATTTATTTTGAGGCTTGGGCGCCAAGCGGAAAATTTATTCAAAGACAGGGCTTTGTTCCAGCAGACCGTTTTCTTGGAAAAAAGCTTGGAATAACATCAAAAGCAAAAGTTTTGGTTTTTGCAGGCTATTTTGGAGACTGGGCAAGGGCTCTTTCAAAAACATGCGCTGTAAAGTATACTGATTTGGGTCCAAAAATGACAAGGCTTGCTGCAACAAAAAAGTCAAATGTTAAATCTTTTACAACAAGGCCTGCTGAACTTCTTGTAAGGCGTCCAAAAGTTTATGACTGGAGTTTTTCGTTTGAACCATATCCTGTTGGCTTACGTGGAATGAGCCTTGTCTTTATTAGATCTTTGCTGAACAAAAAAGGCTGCAAAATTGCAGAAAGAGATAAGGGTTCATCATTTGTTCGTATTTCGGAACACATTTCTGAAATTTATGGTGCTAACTCAACTGTTAAAACAGCTTCAATAAGTGGAACAACAGAACGCTCTACCGGACAACACGAAATTACTATTCTAACCCTTCGCACTAATGCTTCTGCACGAAAAAAAGCAATGCTTGATCTCAAATTATTACACTACCTTAATCTTGCTGCCAAAAACAAAAAGCAATTGACCTTTGATGACTTGCGCAAAAAACTGAATGTTTCAGAAAAACAATTAGAAGAATCGCGAAAAAGGCTTAAAACAGCTTTCTTTTAAACGCTTTTAGAAACGCCAGATATATACTTATTCCAACGTAATTTTTTTGAATTTTAAAAGTTTTTCCACTACATTAATTTAGTGTTTATTTGGGTGCGTTGGTGTAGTTTGGTAGCATTGTGGACTGGGGGTCTTCCGACAGGAGTTCAAATCTTCTACGTGCCAATACATTAAATAAGGAGTTTAATACAAGAGATAACTTACTTGGTGAAAAAAATGGATTCTGTCAAAATCAAAAGAATTGTTGTAAAACTTGGCACAAACAGTGTGATGTCTGACAACAGATTTAATTCTAATTTAATTGACGGTTTAGCCAAAGAAGTTTCTGCAATGGTAAGGCAGGGAAAACAGTTTATTCTTGTTTCAAGCGGAGCAATTGGTCTTGGTTTGGAGAAAATGCATTTGAACAATTCTTCTCTTTCAATTGAAATACAACAGGCAATGGCTGCAATTGGACAAAGCAAGCTAATGTACGAATACGAGAATGCTTTTGAAAAATATAATCAGGTTATTGCACAAGTGCTTTTAACACAGCATAATTTTGAAAACAAGGAAAGCATTTTAAACTTGCAGAACACTTTGGAAAAACTTCTTTCCCTCAACATTGTTCCAATAGTCAACGAAAATGATGCAATTGCCATTGAAGAACTTGCCTTCAAAAAACAGTTTTCAGACAACGATCTTCTGGCAACAAAGCTTGCGCGAAATATAAACGCAGACTTGCTTGTAATGGTTTCAAATGTAGGTGGTCTTTTTTCTGAAAATCCTGAAAATAATAACAAAGCTGTTTTGATAGGGAAGATTAGTGATTTAAACCAGGTTAGAGCAAAAATAAGTGGAAAAAGTCTGCTTGGAAAAGGTGGATTTAAAACCAAGCTTCAGGCTGCTGAAATTGCTTTAAAAAGCAATATTCCGTTAATTATTACAAAGGGAAAAAATGGTTTTCTTGCTAAAATTATAAAAGGAAATATTGAAGGAACTTTGTTTGAAAAATGATTCAGACAAGAAAAATTCATAATTTAATTAACAAGTTTGCACTCATTTGGATTGGTTTGCATGATAGTTGACATGGTTGAAAAAGTAAAAAAGGCTGGAACAAAGGTCAAAAGAAAAAAGCAGCCAAAGGTATGCGATACAAGCGTCCTAAGTTGGTTTAACAAGAATACTCTGCATCATTCAAAGTTTGAAGACATTGACAAGCTGATTGAATTAAAGAAACAGCAAAATTTGAAAATAAGTGTTGGAATTCCAACTTTAAATGAGGAAGAAAATGTTGGCAAAGTGATTACTACTATTAAAGAAGCATTGTACAACAAAAAACATTTGATGGACGAAATTGCAATAATTGATTCAAGTAGTGCTGACAACACTGTTGCTGTTGCAGAAAAGGCAGGTGCAAAAGTAATTGAAAGCGAAAGG
>DAOWAC010000142.1 GCA_030634785.1 Chloroflexota bacterium
CACTGTCATTCAGGAAAATTGCAGTTTCAGGATGTGAAGCAGACATTTTGCGCCCCTCTTTCAATCCTGATTGGTGTCTGAAGTAAATAAAACTTGGGGTTTCAAAATCATAAGGCAGTCTTTTTGCAACATCACGTGTTGCTCTGGCATGAGGATCCTGATCCAGACCAATTCCTGTAATACTTGGCATCTTTCCACTGTACTCAGGCAGTTGCCCATGCAAAATATCTGCATACTGCAATAGGTTTGAGCTTACTTTTCCCAAATCAAGATGTCCATAAATTGCTTCAAAAGTTTTTGCAGTAATCTTTTTTCCAATTTCAAAAGCAAAGCTATAATATTCTTTTTCTTTGTTACCCTGCACATAAATGTCTTTTTCACTTAAGCCAAGAGCAAGAGCATCTGCAACATTTTGCACTGCAATTTCTTTTGCCTGCTTAATTGACATTATTTTTTCACGACTGCAGTAAGCGTCAATATCACAAACACAAAAATAATTGTCCGCACCTAGTTTTTTGAAAAAAACAAATAAATCAATATCTGCTTTGTGACCAAAATGATACGGACCGCTTGAAGCAATTCCGGTAATGTTAATGAATTTTTTTTTCTTCTTAATGCATTCGAGAACTTTTTCAAAATCCCTGTGGGCTACAACAATATTTCTTTTGAAAAACCGGTGGTCTAATTGTTTTTTCATGCTGTCAGGAAAGTGACTTAATCCAAATTCTTTGAAAACGTGATCATAGTCACTTACTGCATTGCTTCCCCACGGGTCAATTTTTGACATTTTATCACAAATACAACTATTATTAACTCTTTTTTATTTAATGTTTATTAAGTTAATAAAACAATTAGGTTGTTTGAAAATGTGTCTTTTGGTTGGAAATAATGCAATTGTTGAAGAAAAGAAACTGGCGAGCCAGTTTCAGCAAAAGGGATTTGGCGAGCGGAGCGAAGGAGAATTTGTTCTTGATTTGTATGAAACACTTTATTTGCTTGAAAAGAAAAAGGTAAAGGTTAAGGACAAGCAAGACAAGACTGTTTCAAGAAAAAAGTTATTGATTCATGCAGAAAAGAAAATAAAAAATTTTTATTTGAAATTTCAGGTTTTTAAAAATTTGAGAGAAAAAGGATTCTGTACCAAAACAGGTTTCAAATTTGGTTTTGATTTTCGTGTATATCCAAGAGGCAAAAAGGCGGGCCAAGCTCACAGCAAGTGGGTTGTAAATGTTGTAAGCCAGAATGAAAAATGTAACATGATTGGCTTGAGCAGAATGGTCAGGCTTTCTGGAAATATCAGAACAAAAATGCTTATGGCAGTTGTTGATTCAGAAAATGATATAAATTATTATGAGATTGAAAGAATTACGCCTTAGAAGAAGCAGCTTCTTCAACTTCTTTAAGAGTATAAAATTTACCTTTTGCAAAATCTTTTTTTGCTTGCTTAATCTCTTTTTTGGTTTCTTCACTAAGCAGGTATTCTTTACTTGAACTCATTATTATGCTCCCCCCAAAAAAAAATGTTTTTTTTAAAAAATAGTTCTGGAAAAGGGACAAAAATGCCCCATTCCAAAAAAATAATATTTTATGATTTTAAAGATCTGCTGCTCTAACAGTTTTTCTTCCGTTGGCTTTAGCCCTTCCAGCAGCTTTTGTTATAAGCCCTGCAACTTCTGCACTTAAAGCGTCTGTTAAGTCACCTGCACAGTTGCATCCTGCTGCCTTTACTGCATCCTTTACTTTACTTCCAACTACTAATGAGTCTCCCATGAATAGATTCCTCCTTTTGTGTTTAATTGTATTAATTCCACCAATTGAAGGCAAAATTCAAATATAACGCGGGAGAAAAGTAATTTAAAGACATATGGCAAAAAAGGGCAAGAGAGTGCAAAATACCAGTGTTTTGGACCAATTTAAGACATTTTTAGAAAAGACTTAATTGCTTCTTTTGGCAAATTTAAAGGGCGTAGAAGAGGGTTTAGTTTCGCTTTTTTGGGACAAAAATTTCGCTGCCGGAAAGGGAAAAAAGCCCTAAAAGAACCAGCAAGAGAACCGCGAACATGAAAACATGCAGTACTATTGTTGCAGGGCTTTGGTCAGGAACAATAAAGCCAAAAATTTCAAGGCCTGAAACCGCAAGGGAGAGAACGCAAACAGAGTAGAAAATCATAAAAGCTGGCTTGAAAAGGCCGCCAAATTGCTTTTGTGTTTTGTGAGCAAGATGAAAAACGGCAAGTGCAAGCACAACAGAAGCAAGGTCAAGAATTGCTATTGAATTCATCACAGGAAATAATGCAAAAGAAGTATAAATATGTTTTGGAAACAGCAAAACTGCTTAAAGGCAAAACTTCCAGCCACGCAAAATTTAATAAGATGTAAGCCATTAAAGAGTAACGGGGAAACAGGCAAATGAGGCAATGGAAATGGCAAAAAATGTTCTGGTAATTGA
>DAOWAC010000125.1 GCA_030634785.1 Chloroflexota bacterium
AATAATTTTTTGAATTCATTCAAGTACCCAACATAATTTTATTCAAAACAAATAAAAACCACTATTACAATTAATTGGTGCAAATATAGAAAATTGTTGTTTTTTGTGATTGAAAGACGTGTTTTCTGTCATAACACCTTTTTTTAATATTGAAAACATATATTATTTATGCTCCAAAAGAAAAAAGCTCGTCCTGCAAAGAAATGGGTCAAAACAAGTCATAAAAGAAAAAAAGCAGCACTAATCGAATTTATAAAAAGGACTTCTCGTAAACCAAAAAAAATAATGCCTGCGCATTCCTATTTGCATCAATTGAATGTTGCAAAGGTTGCCAGATGGTATCTTGGAAAAATTGGTGCTTCAACCAAAGCAAAAAATCTTGGCGAATTTGGAGCTCTTGGTCACGATATTGTAAGGCAGGGAAAGGGTCACGGTCTTGACTCGGCAAAAATCATGGGAAATTTGCTTAAAGAAAAAATTGGAAAAAGAAGCAGGGGTAGAATAACAGGTGCAATGGTAAAACACGGAATGCCTGCAATAAAAAATGGAAAAAGAATGCCTTCTGATCCTGTAAGTGACGCAGTATTCTTTGGTGACAGAATTGAAGCTACCGGAGCATATGGTGTTTTTCGAGTTTCTGTTTCAAACGGCGAATTGCCTGAACGTATTAGAGCTTTTCAAAAAATTGTTTTAAACAAAACAAACAGAATAAAGGGATTCAATGATTTATCTATTACAAAACAAAAAGTTATACTGGCTAAAACAGAACGCAACGCAAAAATAAATCTAATTATCCAAGATTGCAAGAACAATATAATGTTTGATGAAAATCCTGGTTTTTACAAGAACGGGAAGCCAATTGACACCTTGCCAGCTGAAAAATATTTTCCAAAAGAGGTTCTTCCAACCTTAAAAAGATATGATGCAGAATTAAAAGAATTTATTTCTGGTTTGGAACAAAAAAAACCTTGGGCTCTTGAAATTGCTGAACCACTGTTTGCTGAAGGTTTCAAAGGTCAAAAAGAATTTGAACAAATACTTGCCGACTTCAAGCCAAAGACTATTAAAGCAAGTCAATTCAAAAAAAGAGCGCTTGAATATCTTAAAGGAAAAATCTAAAACAGTTTTGCTTTTCTTTTCTTTCTTTGCTTTAAAACTTCTGGAAAGTTTGCAATGTTTTCTGCATAGGTTGAAAGCAAATGCAGTGTCATTCCTTGTCCAAAACTGTTTACAAAAATTAATCCCATTCCTGGCACATGTTTTGCCATGTCGGTGAGGGTTAAATTGTAAAGCATTGCTCTGATTCTGTTTCTTTCAAGTAGCTTGTATCTTGCCATTGCCTTAATGCTTTTTGTAGTGTCCTGTCCGCCAATATGATATACTCTGCTTGCATTTGTTTCAACAACCTTAAAGCCGGCATTTCTTGCTCTATAACACCAGTCTTGTTCTTCTCCATAAATTGGAGACCAGAGTTTTGCATCAAGGTTTCCTACTTTTTTCAGTGCTTTTTTTGAATACATCATTGCTGCACCGCAAACAGCAAGTTTTTCGCTTACCTTTTCAGGTCCTTTAAGTCCTTTTCCATAATTTACTTTGCCGACAAGCAGACTTCCGACTGCTCCGGCGTTTCCTTTTAAGCCTTCAGCTGCTTCAACGGCTTTTGAAAGCCATTTTTTTTCAACAAGTGTATCATTGTCAAGGTGGTAAATGTATTTTCCTTTACTTTCTTTAAATCCCTGATTTACTCCGTTGCTGTAACCGACATTTTTTTTGTTTAAAATAAGCTTTTTTACAATTTTTTTGTGTTTCATTTCTTTCAGCATCTTAACACTTTGGTCAGTGCTTCCATTGTCTACTATTACAAGTTCGTAATTTGGATAAGTTGTATTTTTTTGAATTGATTTAATGCAATCAGAAGTTAGCTTTTTGCCATTCATGTTAAGCAGCATTATGCTGATTAATGGTTTCTTTGAAGCCTGTTGTTTTTTTGAAGTCATTTTTGTTCCTCCAAAAATAGAGAAATTCTTTTTATCAATCTTTCTTTGTCTGATGAAAGATTTGGTTTGAATGAAACTGCTTTCAAAATCTTTTCTTCCAATTCGTTCATGTCAAAAACTGCTATTACTTTGTGTTCTCTTTCAAGTGCATTTGCTAGGTCTAATTGGTGGTCGTTTGTGTGTTCTGAGAATTTTTTCAAACGAGGAACTACAATTAATGGCTTTTTGTTTAGTAATGCGTTTATTATTGTGCCTGCTCCGCAATGGCTTACAACAATGTCTGCCCACTGCATTTTTTCATCAAATTGTTTTCCTTTGAGGAATTTTTCAAAAGTAAAGTTTTTTGGTACATGTTTTGAATTTCCTGCTTGTGCAAAAATTTCTAACTCCTGGTGTTTTGAGGCAATGCTGTCAAGTTCTTTTAGTAGACGGTCAAATGCTTGTGGGTGTGTTCCTACACTTACAAAGATTTTTTTTATTCCTGTAATTTTTGTCGGCATTAGAATACACTTCCTTCATATTCTGCTTTTGGAAAAAACTTTTTGTTTTCTGACCATTGTACAAGGAACAGGTTTGCTTTTTTGTACATAATTTTTCCACTAAGGCTTGGTTCGTTTATTCTGCAAAAGGATTCAATAAATATTATTTTTCTTCCAAAGAATTTTGCAATAAGACAGGTTGGAATTGCTGTATCTGCTCCTGTGCTTATTACAATTGTTGGTTTTTGCCATAAAAAAAGCCATAGTGATTGTAAAAAGTTGATTGTAAGATTGATTGGGTTTTTTCTTGGACATGAAACAAAGAATACTTTTTCTTTTTTTGACAAATCAATTGCATTAAGTCTTTTGTCTGAAACAAAATAATGCGATTTGTCTTTCCATGCTTTTTCAAGCTGTAATAGCTCTGTCAAATGTCCTCCTGCACTGCAGGCGAGACAGATTTTTTCCTGCATTAAAACACCTAGAA
>DAOWAC010000009.1 GCA_030634785.1 Chloroflexota bacterium
CCCCTTGCTTTTACCAAAGAAGGAATTTTTCCAGGATGCAGACCACCTGAACCAACTGCAAAAACAGGTTTTATATTAAGCCAGTTCTCTGAAAGGACATGATTTTTTCCCTTGTAAACAATTGTGTCCTCAATTTCTTCACCAATTGCTTTTACTTCTTTTTTGCCACCATGCATTTTTCCAACAATTGCACCAACATGAATCTGGTCCACTCCAATAAGTCTGCAAAGCTTTGCAATTGCAAGCATACTAATTCCATGCTTTGAAGAACGGGTAAACGCAGCATGCCCTGCTCTATGCGCATGTAAAATTAAACCAAGATCCTCGTCTCTCAAATCCTGCAAAGCACTCCAGCCGACACTTAGCACGTCAACCATTGCATATTCACTGCCTTGTTGTCTTGCAAACTTTGCTCGTTTTACCATTTCTTTAAATGGAGCAGTAACATTGGGCATGTAAGCCTTTCTCTCACCTGTTTCCTTTTCTGCAATATCTCTTGCTTTTAAAGTTTTCCTTACCCTTTTCTCAAAATGATTAAAACGCATGTTTGTTAAATTTTCATCATCTTTTACAATGTCACAGCCTCCAAGCCATGCCTGCAAAGCAACATTTGCATGCTGTTTCTCGTTCAATCCAAGTTTTGGTTTTACAATTGTTCCAAGCAATGGTCTTTTTGGAACTTTTAAAATTCGTCTTACTCCCCCAAGGCCAAAAGCAGGTCCTTTGAAAGAGCGAATGTAACGATTTGGAAAATTTATATCAAGCAAGCGTAAATTTTTAACTTCCTTCATTCCAAAAACGTTGCCTGCAATTGAACTGAGAAGCTGTGGCACACTTCCATTTTCAAACAATGAAAGAGGATAAGCAATTTTTACAATTTTTGAACGCTTGTTTAATGAAAAAACGCGAGCATGAAGTTTTCGTTTCATTTTTGGAGAAAGTGTTGAAAGAGTTGTCCAAGTTCCAATACTTGATTCTGATGCAACAGCCTGTGCTGCTTCCTCAAAAGAAACACGCACAGCAGGCTCTAAGTAAAAGGCAACTACAAGATCTGCTTTTGGAATATATTTTGGATTAAGATATCCAGAGTATGCTTTGTTTGCCATTTGAAAAAAACCAAATAGAATAAAGAAGAAGGTATTATTTATACCTTATACATTTAGCAAAAGATCCGTTTTTTTGGCACAGTTTTTTGAATTCTCAAATGCCTGCCAGTGGCTTGCGTAAAAAACCTTGAAAATCCTTTGCCTTTGCACAGTCCTCCAACTACTGCACAAAACTGCAAAACCAAATAGGTTTAAATTCAAGGCATTACCTAAATATGATATAAAACTTAGAAGCGTTTTTCAATGGCTGTAAATAGAAGAAAAGGAAACGGACAAGGCGGACTTAACCCAAAAGGACCGCATAATGTTATGATGACAAGGCTTAGAAGAGCCAACTTTTCCATCAATGCAAGAGAAAAAAGGCTTGCCAAAATAAGCAACATGCTTTTGAAAAAAGAAGCAGTAGATGGAGAAAAAATGGCAAACGCTGCACTCAAAGAGATTGAAAAGCCAGCACCGAATCTTAAACTTATTAAAAAAACAACAGCCTTTATTGCAGAAGAAATAGTGCTTTTGCAGAGTTTTGTTTCAGAGGCTGAAAAATTAATGAAGGCAAAGGAAAGAACAGGCGTGCTTACAACTCAAGAGGCTAACACACTTGAAGTAATTTGGAAAAACATGCAAAGGGTTCTGAAAATTGAGCAGGCAATAATGAAAAAAATAGACAACGGCCTTAGGGCAAAAGACATAATCATAAATTGAAAGCCAACAACAATTGACCTGCAGAAATGAAGAGGGAAAAAGCAGGAATGAAAAAAAGAAAACTATTTATATGGCAAAATTTATGTATTCTAATGCATGAATGATGAAACAGCAGGAGTTTTTCCAGGAGATGAAGATATTGCAACAGGATATCCAGGGGATGAAATAATGCCTGAAGGAATAACAAAACACTCAAAAAAAATTGACAAAAGAATTGTAATTGTAGTTGTTGCAATAATTGTTGTTGTTGCAATTTTTGCGATTTTTTCAGACCCTATTATTAGCAGTATAAACAAGATTGGTATGATTGAAATTCCAGGACTTGGAGGAACAGACCAAATGCAAATGCTTGTAATAGGTCAGCCAAGCGTTGATTTGCTTGCAGACCTTGACAACCAGCGTGATTTGGTTTATTATAGAGTAAAAGATGCTGCAAATCTTGAGGTAAATCTAGCAGAACAGCTTGCAGAATTTGATATGATATTATTAGACCAGCATATGGGAACAACACCTTATGATAAAAGTGTTTCAAGAGCTTTGGGAGAAGCAATTGAAAACTATGTTATGACAGGAGGAAAACTTGTTGTAGTAATGGATTCAGGAATTTACAGAAGTGGCGGAGAATTTGGTACAGGAATTGCCAATGATGTAATAGGATGGGAGGAAACATTTGGAAACCTAATTCCAGTAGAATGTGACGAAGGACAACAAGGCATTCCTACTTGCACACAACCGGTTTTTGTTACTGGCAAAATTAAAAGGCTTGACCAAGACAGCGAAATAATGCAGGGAATTGAAACAGCCCCAGCAGATCCAAGATATGACCCGCTAAACATGACAACATTTGATGTAAAGCCTTTGAGCAAGCAGGTTGCGTATATAGACAGTGTTGAAGGAACTGAAAATTATCCCGGAATTGTAGAAAAAAGCTTGTTAATTGGAAAAAGCATTTACTTCAATTACGACCCTGCAATTACTCCAGGCATTTGGCAAAACACTTTAGAGTATTTGCGCTGACAGACAAAAATTATATTAATCAAAAATACTTAACGAATATTTAAATTCCAGAACTGTTTAATATTTTAGGCAACGCGCATGGAAAAAGAGATTAAAACAAGAAAAGCCAAAGTTGTTACGATTAAACGCAAGCACCTGAATCCAAGGCTGCAGGAAATAATCGGAACAAGATTTTCAGGTATTACTAGTACAACAGTAATAGGCGACAGGCGCCTCAGAGCCCTTAACGAAGTAGGCCTGACAATGAATACAGTGGCTTTGGCAGGAAGCCTTCCGAAAGCCAGCAACAGGGAGATGATACCTTATACTTCAGCAGGAATAGCAATTGGTGCCAGTGCAAGAACGCTTATAGCCAAGCTTATTCAAAAAAGGCACCGTCAACTCGTTAAAGAAATGAAAAACGTTGGATTGCTGCAGACAAAATTTGAAGGCAGTTATCCAAGAGACTGGATTAATCCAGCAATTGTTGCAAAAACCCACCCAGTATTTTACGTAAAAGCAAACGGAGACCTCGTTTTCTTAAAGCCGACAAGAACAGAATTTATGAGATACCAGTTTCAGAAAAAGTTTCTTGGAAAAATTGGCCTGAACCCCTGGAGATGGAGAGCATACATCAAAAAACCGAAAGCCCCCAAAAAAGTCTGGGACATTGCAAAAGCAAAAGCAATTCAACTGGCTGAAACGCTAAGGCAACCAGAACCGGCATTTGGATTTGTAAGAGCCGAAACACGTTCTAAAACTGCAAGAAAAAACTATAGAAGAAGGCGTTGAAATGCAGCTTTTTTTAAACCTAAAGGGGATGAATTTGTAATATGATTGTAACCATTACTGGATTTCCTGGTTCAGGCAAAAGCACTTTGGGAAAAGGTATTGCAAAAGCTCTTGGACTGAAACATTACAGTGCAGGTGACTTTTTGCGCGAAATTGCAAAAGAAAAAGGTCTTGGCTTAATGCAGATACAGCACGAAATGGAAAAAGACAGGGGCATTGATGATGAGCTTGACAAAAGAACGGAAGAGCTTGGAAAAAAAGAAGACAATTTTGTAATTGACGGGCGAATGGCCTGGCATTTTGTTCCAAAAAGCATTAAGATTTTTGTAAAAGTTGACTTGGAAAAAGCCGCTGAACAAGTGTTCAGAGATTCACAACAGGAAAAAAACGAAAGAAGTGAAGAAACAGGAAATACAAGTATTGAAAAAACTGCAAAAAATATGAAGCAAAGAATGGAAATGAACAAAGAAAGATACAGAAAGCTTTATGGCGTCAACTATTTGAATGAAAAAAATTACGACATTTTAGTAGATACAACGAACTCAGGAATTGAAGAAACAAAAGAAAAGGTTTTGAAGGAAATAGAGCGTCTGGCAGGGAAATGAGATGAATTTTTTTCCAAAAAGCGTAAGAAAAATCGTGAACAGGTTTTCTAAAAGAAAGGCATTGCCCAAACCAGTAAACAGGTCTATTGAAAGATTAGACCAGATGAGCATAAAAAGAAGCAGGGGAAGAGTGCTTGGAGTCAGTCCGCAGTTTAAGAAATTTTCAAAAAAACAAAGAGGTTTTGTCCTTGAAGCCAAAAGATTGATTGAAAAAAATTTCGAAGTATTAAAAGAGCCTGGAAAAAAAATAAATAGCAATGGAATAAGGATAGAAAGGGCACACACCGGAAGCCATGAGGGTATAAACAATTATTTAACCCTTAAAGTTAGTGTCGCAAAAAAAGAGTTTTTCGTAAAAATTGCAAAAACCATCAGTATTGAGCGAAACATTAAAGGCATTGAAATTGTAAACAAATATCTTAAAAAAAAGGAAGGCAAAATAAATGGCTTTAAGGTAAAGGCAATAATGCCACATTTGGTTTATTCAAAAAATATAGAACAAAAATCTTTCTTTGTAACAGATTTTTTCAATCATAACGAAGTGGTTATGGTACGAGACCTTAAAAATCCGGAAAACTTCAAAATAACCAGAGTATTAGAAAAAATCGGAAAAGAAAATGCGCTTATTTACGATATTGGACCACACAATGCGTTCTATAACCCTAAAACAAAAACCATTTTATTGTTTGATATATAATAGTTTGATAATAAAAGATTGGCAAATTTTTAAACCAAAGAGAAGATTTATAAAAAACAAACACCTAATTTTAGAGAATTAGAAGAGGTGTATTTTTTGGAAAGAGTTAAATCAGGAATACCAGGTCTTGACGAATTAATCGAAGGAGGTTTTCCAGTAGGAAGCACTACATTGCTTTCAGGGGGAACAGGAACCTGCAAAACAATTTTTAGCATGCAATACATTTACAACGGAGCAAAACTTTACAATGAACCAGGATTGTTTGTAACAATTGAAGCAAACCCAAAAAACATTGCTTGGAATATGCAAAGCTTTGGATGGGATATTGGACAATTACAAGAAGAAAGAAGAATAAACATTTACAGAATGCACCTTGCACCAAAAAAAACTTTTGGAGATTTAGTAAAAGATGAACTTGCAACAATTACAGGAATTGTAAAAGAACTTGGAATCAAAAGAATTGCAGTTGACAGTACAACCGCATTTGCTTCATTAATTGACGACCCTTCAACAATCAGAAGCATTTTGTTCAAGTTTGCAGACGGCTTAAAAGAAATGGATTGTACAACAATCTTTACATCCGAAACAAAAAGCGAAAGAAATGTATACAGTGCATATGGTGTTGAAGAATTTATGGCAGACGGACTAATAGTACTCTATTTTACTCCGCCAAACAGAAGCATTTTTGTAAGAAAAATGCGCGGAACAAAACACAGCAAAACAGTACATCCTTTTGAAGTAACACCAAAAGGAATCATAGTAAAACCAAAAGAACAGGTTCTATGGGAAGCAATTAAATAAAATTTAATTCATGCTGTTGAACCCAAGCGAAATAGCATATTATCACACCAGTCGGGCGTGACGGCTATTGCATTCCTTTTACTGCAAGCTTTATGTCCTGAGCAGTAACTGTTTTTCTTTTAGCATGCTTTGCAAACTCTGTTGCCTGCTGTGCAATCTTAATGCCCTTGTCTTCCAAGACCTCTGACAAAGTAGCTGCAGCATCCTCGCTTACACGGCCTCCGCCAGCCTTTCTTATTATTCTGTCAACAGCCGCAAGCGGCAATTCGCCCATAATCTTTTCACATCCTTTTGAATTGGCTTTAAAGCCTTAATAAAGGTTGTTTCAAAGGAATATTTAAATTTATCCCATTTTTTGGCAAAAAAAGCGGTTTTTAGGCAAAAAACACCGGAAACCCACTAAGAAATGCTTTAAAAAGGTCGCCAAACTAATTGAATGTATGCCGCCTGAAAAAAAGGAAACAAGCGATTTGATAAAAAAATTTGTAAAAAACAAATTTATCAAACCAAAGATTGTTGAAAAAAGAGAATATCAGGCAAGGCTTGCAGAATCTGTTGCAAAAGGAGGCAACAGCCTTATAGTTGCTCCAACGGCTTTGGGAAAAACAATTGTAGCAGTTCTTGTAACAGCAACTGTTTTGGAAAAAAAACCAAATGGAAAAATTCTTTTTCTTGCACCAACTAAGCCATTATGCGAACAGCACAAGAAAACAATGCTTAAGCTAATGAATTTTGAAAAAGAAGATGTAGCACTTTTAACAGGAACAACCCCTGCAAAAAAAAGAACAAAAGAATGGGAAAATGCCACTGTAATTGTTGCAACTCCTCAAACAATTGAAAACGATTTTAGAAAAGAAAGAGTTTCAGCAAAAGACGTCTCTTTGATAATTTTTGACGAAGCACACAGAGCAGTAGGAGAATATGCTTATGTTTACATTGCAAAAAAATTCAAAAAAGTAAGAGGAGGGCTGGTTCTTGCTCTCACAGCTTCACCAGGAGGCAAAGAAGCACATGTCAAAGAAGTTTGTAAAAACTTGGGAATTAAAAATATTGAAATAAAGGGACTGGAAGATGAGGATGTTGTACCATACTCTCACGAAATAAAAGTTGAATGGCGAGTAGTTGAACTTCCTTCAGAATTCAAGGCAATGCGAAAACTAATTGAACACTTTATGCAAAAACAAGCAGATTTGTTATACAAGTTTAGACTAAGCAAAACAAAATCATTGAAAGGTTTTGGAAAAGCAAGGCTTATTGAAATGCAGGCAGCAATAAGAAGAAGAATTCAGGCATCGCATGGAAAAAACATGAGTATTTTTGCAGCAGCCACTGCAGCAGCAGCCTTAATGAAAGCAAGCCATGCCCACACCCTACTTGAAACCCAAGGAATTACTGCACTGTACTCGTATCTCGAAAGGGAAAGAAAAAAAGAAGGAAAAGTAAGCCGGGCAACAACAATGTTTTTGACAAGCATGGAAATGCTGCAAGTTAACGAAATGGCTGAAGAACTTGGAGAAAAAGGAATCATTCACCCAAAGTTTGATGCACTGGCAGAAGTTTTGAAAAAACAGTTTAAAGAAAAGCCAGACAGCAGTACAATTGTATTTAACCATTATAGGGAGTCAATAAAAAAATTAAACGAAGAACTTAACAAAATTGAAGGAATAAAATCCGAAAGATTTGTCGGACAGGCAGCAAGAGGAAAAGAAAAGGGAATGAGCCAAAAGGAACAGGCTGAAAAAATTGAAGAATTAAAAGAAGGAAAAATTAACTGCTTAGTTGCTAGCAGTGTCGCAGAAGAAGGACTTGACATCCCAAGCGTTGATATGGTTGTATTCTACGAACCTGTTCCAAGCGAAATAAGGTTTATTCAAAGACGTGGAAGAACAGGAAGGCTTGCAGCAGGAAGAGCAATAATTTTAATGGCAAAAAATACAAGGGACGAAGCATATTATTGGACAAGCGTTAACAAAGAAAAAAAGATGCATAGAATATTACATAAGATGAAAAAAGATACAGGAGACGAAGAAATTAGCAAAGGAGAAAAACAAACTACTTTGAACAGCTTTGCTCCTGAAAGCGATGGAAAAATTACTGTGTTTGTAGACATAAGAGAAAATGAATCAGGAATTGCAGAATTACTTGAAGACCTAGGATGTGCTGTTGTAAAAAAACAGCTTGAAGTAGGAGATTATATTCCTGGAAAAGAAATTGCAATTGAAAGAAAATCAATTTCTGACTTTGTATCAAGCATTGTTGACGGAAGACTTTCAAAACAATTAATTAACATGGCTGAATCTTACGAAAGACCTTTGGTAATAGTTGAGGGAGACAGAAAAAAATTGTTTGAAACAAATGTTCACAGAAATGCAATAATTGGAATGCTTACCTCAATTGCATTAAACTATCGAGTGCCAATTCTTTTCACTGAATCAAAAAGAGAAACAGCACAATACATTTGGGTAATTGCAAAAAGAGAACAGGAAGGAAAAGGTTCTGATGTAAGACTGAGAATTGGAAGAAAGGGACTTACTTTGGAAGAACAGCAAAGATTTGTAATAGAATCACTTCCATTAATTGGCCCAAAAATGGCTCGGTCTCTGCTGAAAAAGTTTGGAAGCGTTAAAGGAATTGTAAATGCTCAAAGCAAGGAATTGCAAAAAGTTGAAAACATGGGCCAAAAAAAGGCAAAACTTGTAAGACAGGTTTTGTTGTCAAAATATGAAGAAGAGGAACGAGCATGACAAACACGCCTGCAAAAAATGTTTCAACAACGCAATTGAAAAAAGAACTTTCACAGGAACTTAAACAACTTGCCATAACTAACAGTGCTTTAAAAGCAGGATATGGTTCAAGAATAGAAATTTTACCAAGCGTAAAAGGAATTGAAAAAATAGTTGAAATAATGAGCTTACTGCACACAAGAGGAGAAAAAATAGCAATTCCAATAAAGATGGAATTTGCTTCTCCAGAATTATGGGCAGTGTTTGAAAACAATCCAAAGGTTGGAAAATTTTTCCAACAAGCTGCGTTTAAAGAAGAATTGCTAAAAAAGCATGGGTACAAAAAACTCAAAAAATATAAAATGAAAAAGAAAACGCTTCCAAAACCAATGTTGCATAAAAAGAAGCCTTTTTAAGGTTTGCATTTCAATTAGTTATTATTCAATTAAAGCGATTTTCGTTTTTTTTAGTGATTTTATGACCCAATGGCACACCAAGAGTAAAAGGAAGAGCACAGGCGGAAACAGAAAAGCCGTAAGGCGCTGTGACAAATTGCTTGCATGGAAAGGCGGAGACGCAGCAGCAACAATTGTAAGTGAAGAGGATGAAAGAAGGAAAAGCAGGGTTGTAAAGGGCTCAGTTGTAAAAGTAAAACAACACAGAGCAAAATTTGCCACAGTAATGGAAAAAGGCAAAAAAAAGGCAATGAAAGCAGAAATTTTAAGTGTTGAAGAAAATACAGCAAACAGACTTTTTACCAGAAGAAACATTATTACAAAGGGCGCAACAATAAAAATCAAACTTGACGGAAAAGAACAAACTGCAAAAGTAACAAGCAGACCAGGTCAAGACGGTATTGTACAAGCAATACTTGAATAAAGCCAAACAACCACTATAAAGCCCTATTTTTGATCAAAAAAAGAGAATTCTAATCCCATAAAAGTGCTTAAAATTAGCATTTTAAGGCAAAAAACGGCTAGGGCAAAACATTTATAAATGATGGGAACAGCAAATTAATATAGCATCTAATTTCTGACATTTACAAGTGTTAGATATTATTGTAAGCTTGTTTGAATTAATAAAGCTGATTTTGTAAAAAATAACAAAAATTTTAAAAAAAGGTGATTTTTGAATGGTTAATAAATGCCCTGAATGTAAAAGTACAAAAATTAGAAGAGATCCTGAAAAAGGAGAGCTTATTTGCCAAGATTGCGGTCTTGTTTTAAGCGAAGACATGGTTGACTCAGGCAAAGAATGGCGTTCTTTTGACTCAGACCAATTTGAGCAAAGGGCAAGAACAGGAAGCCCAATGAAGTATGTAAAACTCAACAAAGGTCTTGTTACCATGATTGACAGAAGAGGAACAGACCTTAGAGGAAACAAGCTTTCAAGCAAAAGCAGGGCACAGATGTATCGTTTAATTAAATGGCATAAAAGAGCAAGCATTAGTTCTAGTATGCAAAGAAACCTTTCAATTGCTTTAACAGAATTGAGAAGAGTTGCCTCATATTTGAACATCCCAGAATCACTTGTTGAAGCAGCAGCATTGCTTTACAGAAAAACTGTTAAGAAAGGACTAATTAGAGGCAGACTTATTGAAGCAGTAGTAGCAGCAGTACTATACACAGTTTGCAGAACATACCACGTACCAAGAACACTAAACGAAATGGCAGAAGCAAGTGGTTTGACAAAAAAAGAAATTGGAAGAACTTACAGATTCCTAGTTAGGGAACTTAAGTTGGACGTACCTTTGACAAACCCAATCCACTATATTCCAAGATTTGCTTCAGAACTTAACCTGAGCGGAGAAGTTCAAGAAGAGGGAAGAAAGATTTTAGAACAAGCCATTGACAAAGGACTTATTTCAGGAAGGGGACCAACAGGAGTAGCCGCAGCCGCAGTTTATATTGCCGGCTTGCTTAAAGGCGAAAGAAGAACCCAAAAAGAAGTTGCCAATGTTGCAGGAGTAACAGAAGTAACTATTCGAAATAGGTACAGAGAATTAAAGAAAAGATTAGATATTGACGTGGCAGCTTAAAGTTGCCACAAAATTTCTTCTTTTTTACAACAAACAAACCTATCTGTAAGCTAATCTTGTATTGAAGAACAGCCTATTTCTTTAGCAAACTCATTCAATCCAGAAGCAATTTCTTCATCTGACTTACCCTGTGATTCAAGAGAACAAGCATGTGATTCTAATTCATGTTTGCAGTATTCAAAAAAACTCCTGATTATTTATCTGAATATAATAAACCCACAAAATAAAAGACGATATAACTACCAATATCACAATAGCAACCGCAAGCTTTGAAGGATTCTTTTTTGGTTCAGTATCCATGTTACATAAAACATATAAACCACTATTTTATCCTTTTGGACAACAAAAACAGAAACTTTTTTTATAACCAACCACTCATAATATTAGTGATTAAAATGGTAGAACCTACAAATGAAAACCTTGTTTCTGACAAAATTGCCTTTTTGAAAAAACATTGCATGCTATGCAAGGGCAGAAGCAGGCTAAGAAACGCAGAACCTGAAAGACAACAAGTGCAAAATGGACTAAAAAATATGGTGGAATTCTTTCACACACAATATAATGCATTAAGAAGAGAAGACGCTGAAACAAGCGAAATAAACAATGCAATTGACAACAAAAGGCTTTGCATGGACTTGCTTGACGAATGCGAAAAATGCGACAAAGACGTTGATTTGGTAAACAGGGGTCTGAATAAAGTAAAAAAATAAGTGAATTAGTTCTTTTTTTTGTCCGCCTTCGACTGCAAAAACATATTAATGAATTCTTGACCCTTAAGCAACCCAAAGGAACCCTTTTTTCCCGCTTCTTCATCAAAGGAATTAATTCCATCAGGCTTTTCACCAGGCTTCCAAATCATAAAAGGAACAGGACCCCTTATATGGCATCTTTGTTTTACAGGAGTGAAATGGTCAGGCAAAACAGCAATTGCAACATCGTCCTTTACTGAATCCAATCCTGCCAAAATAGGTCCAATAAGCCTTTTGTCAATGTCCTCAATTACCTTTAGTTTTAATTTCAAATTCCCCTCATGACTTGCCTCATCAGCAGCCTCAACATGCAAAAAAACAAAAGCATTATTTTGCAACGCCTTTAAAACAGCTTTTGCTTTGCCCTCATAATTTGTATCCCAAAAGCCTGTTGCACCCTTTACTTTTATAACCTTCAAGCCAGCGGTCTTTGCAATCCCCTGAATCAAGTCAACTGCAGAAATTGCCGCACCCTTCAAACCAAACTTTTCCTGAAACAAAACCATATTTGGTCTTTTGCTTGCGCTCCAAGGCCAAATACTGTTTGCAGACAGTTTGCCTTCCTTTTCCCTCTTTAAATTAACAGAATGCGCGGAAAGCAATTTTATTGAATCAAAAATAAGCTTGTTCAACAAATCCGCGGTTTCTTTTCCGCCATTGTTCAATGGTTTTACCAAAAAATCTTCGAAAGGTTTGTTTGCATGGTCATGAGGCTGAGCACATTCAATATCCTGCGAAGCATTTTTTACAACCAAAACATGCCTGTAACTCAGACCAGGATAAAAACTAATTCTGTCATTGCCAAGCTTTTTGTTTAAGAATTTAATCAACTCGGCTCCTTCCTCGCTTGAAATATTGTCAGCACTATGGCTGTTAAACAACCCGTCCTTTACATTAATCAAATTGCACCTGAATGCAAGATCGTCCTTAGCCAATTTTATTCCAAGGCTTGTTGCCTCAAAAAATCCACGCCCTTCAACAATCCGACCACCAAAGCATTCAATAGGATTATAGCCCAAAATTGAAAGGTTTGCAGTAGTGCTTCCAGTAGGCATTTTGTCCGGAAAAGTCTTTAACAAACCAAACCTGCTCTTTGCAGCAATGCTGTCCAAGTTTGGCTTTTTTGAAGCCTGCAAAGGCGTCCTGTTGTCAAGCTCTTCCAAAGGAAAATCTGCTGACCCATCAAGCACAATAATTATATAATGCATAAATTTCAATTGAACAAAAATCAATATAAAAGGATATTTGCATCAATTTTGTTATGCGACTATTCAAACAAAGGAAGCCTGCAACTGAAAAAAAGAATAGAAAAACAGAACTTATGAAAAAAAGAAGGCAGGATAAAGTCGCTGAAAACCTGTACAAGGGATGGAATGCATTGGAAAGACACAATGTAAAAACAGGCTTGAGTCTTTACCTGCATGCAGTAACAATTTATGAAGGAAACTTCAAAGCAGTGGAAGTTGAATTGACTGCTGCAAAAAGAAAAGGCTTTCTTCCGACAAACTTTAAAATACCGGCAAATAAAAGAGAGCTTGGAAAAACTTTGAAAAAACTTAAATAATTTGAAAGGGATATGAAAACAGATGCTAATTGCAGGAATTGACGAAGCAGGAAGAGGACCGGCACTTGGTCCAATGGTTTTAAGCATCGCAAGCATTGAAAAAAAACACGAAGAAAAATTAGTAGACCTTGGAGTCAAAGACAGCAAACTATTAACTGAAAAAGAACGAAACAGACAAAACAAAGTATTGCCTGAATTACTTTACGAATTTAATTCTGTTCATGTAAAAGCAGGAGAAATTGACACACTGCGAAACAGAAAAAGTTTGAACGAAATAGAAGCAATGCGAATTGGTTACTTGTTAAACAATCTTAAAAAAAAACCAAACATAGTATTTGTTGATTCGCCTGATCCGATTGCAAAAAATTTTGGAAAAAGGATTGAAAAATATATTTCTTTCAAAGTTGACATAAGAGCAGAACACAAAGCAGATTTAAATTATCCAATTGTAAGCGCTGCTTCCATAATTGCAAAGGTTGAACGAGACAAAGCAATAAAAAAACTCAGTAGAAAACACGGAAACATGGGTTCAGGTTACCCGCACGAC
>DAOWAC010000168.1 GCA_030634785.1 Chloroflexota bacterium
CCTGATTAGATCACTCAAACGCACTGACCTTTTGATACTGGATACATGGGGTATGGTATCAGCCGTAGTTGGGGTTTTCCCGATTATTCTCTTGCCTTCAACAGTTCTTACTCTGCAATGTGCAAGGCTTGGCTTTTCTTCACACAAATCCTTGAGATATTCAAGACATCTTTCATCAGATGCATTTTTCAGACAGTATTGCTTTTTTATTCTCAGGCAGTTCAAATCAGAAGTGTTCCCCTGACAGTAGTTTGAAACCAGTTCACTGCATTGTCCTCTTACTGAATATGCAGCGCAATTCGGAACAATGTTTTTGCACCTTGAATCATCGGGGTTTTCCTCGCAATAGTCGCCTATTTTTTCAGTTACCTCTGTGAGCTTGAAATTTCTTCCCATTCCAAGAAAGTAAACATTGTATGCTTTTCCGTCCAAAACCATATTTCCTGCCCAAACAGCCTTTCCTGGTTTTTCAAAACGTGTTACTTCCAATTCACCTATTGAATCAGAATCTGCATTAGAAGTTGTTGTAGGACCGAATATTTCTGCAGAAATGGTATCTGTTGAAACAGCAATGTTTTTGAGATGATATTTGCTATTATCAAGCATTAATACACCAAGTCTTTTAACTGCAAAATCAGAATCGGTATTGTCGTCTTCTGTTGCTCTTACTTTTACAGCTCCAACAACTACTTTGGCATTCATAAAGTCAAAAACGTCGTCTTCGCTTATTGCAAGACCGCTTCCCGTAAGATGAAGTCTTGAAACTGCTTTGTTTACAGTATTTGACTTAACCTTTGCTTCTTTGATAAGATTTTTACCTACGTCTGTATCATCATCATCGACATCTAAGTCAGTATCTGAATTATTGTCTGGGTCTGTTTCATCTGCAACAACAAAAGCAGATAATAGCAAAACCAGCATAACTAAAACAAGAATTGGTTTTTTCATTTTTATAAAACCCCCTATACAAAAATCTATTCATTTATTGGTTCAAACTATTTAAATAACAAACTTATGCGAGTCAGGGTTCAAAATAAAAAACAATTGAAGCAGTAATTTTTGATGCAAATAGGAGTAGTTGGAAAACCTTCATCTGGAAAGAGCACTTTTTTCAGCGCGGCAACAATGGTTGATGCAGCAATTGCAAATTATCCTTTTACAACAATTGAACCAAATAAGGGAACAGGCTTTGTAAGGGTTGAATGTGTTGACAAAGAATTTGGAGTACAATGCAATCCAAGACATGGTTATTGTAAAAATGGAACAAGATTTGTTCCTGTTGAATTAATTGATGTTGCAGGGCTTGTACCAGATGCACATCTTGGAAAAGGAAAAGGAAATGCTTTTTTGAATGATTTAAGCCAGGCAGATGTTTTGATTCACGTTGTTGACGCAAGCGGAAGTACTAATGAAAAAGGAGAACCTGTTGCATCTGGTTCGCATGACCCATGCAAAGATGTTGAATTTTTGGAAAAAGAAATAGACCTTTGGTTTTTGGGAATTATTGAAAAACACTGGCAAAAACTTGGAAGAGTTCCTTTTGAAAGCAAGGCAAAGAGAGTTACTACAATGTCTCAGAGTTTAAGCGGAATTGGAGGAAGTGAAATAAATATCGAAGCATCCTTGCTTAAAAGCAATTTGGGAGAAAAAAAACTAGAGCAATGGAATGCAGAAGACAAGCTATTGTTTGCAACTACTTTGAGAGAAATTTCAAAACC
>DAOWAC010000041.1 GCA_030634785.1 Chloroflexota bacterium
ATATATTTCATTGTTCCCTGCATTGTTGCATTCATATCCTCAAGCATTTCTTTTTGTAATCTGTCCATTTCATTTTTACTTTTCTCATCTCCATTTTTCATCAATTCTTTTATTCTTTTTTGTTTTTCTTTCATTTTTGTTTGTGCTTCTTTTTGCTTTTTCTTGTCAATCATTTTTGATTGCAAAAACTTGCTTACGACTACAACAACCAATGCTATCAGGCCAATTTCTATCACTATATCTACAAATACCATTTAAAAATCACCAAAAAAATTCGGCAGGAAATAAGCATTCCCTAAATTACTTGAAAAGGGAATAGAATATAAATTATCCGTTTTTCCAGCCATTTTACTTCACCCAAACAATTTCCCGAGCATTGGATGCATTGCCATCATTTGCTCTTTTGCAAGCTGTTCATACAGCCTATAAACAATTCCTACTGTTAGCAAAATTCCTGTTCCGCTTGACAGTCCGCCTAAAGCCATATTTCCAACTCCTGCTAAAAGACCTACAAATATTGAACCAAGAATCGTAATTGTTGGAATATACCGATTCAAAATTCCTTCAATAATTCTTTTATCACGTCTAAATCCTGGAATATACATTCCTGAACTTTGTAATTGTTCTGCAACTGCTGCTGGGCCCTGGTTTCCCATATTAACCCAGAATATTCCAAAAACAATACAGCATGCAAGCAAAATAATCAAATAAATTATTGCCTGAATAATATCAGGTGCCATAAATGATAATGCAGGAATAAATCCTTCACTTCCAATTCTTACAATTATATCATAGAATAGATTGAACGGACTTGTTGTAGCCCATGCAAGGAATCCCATAATTTGTCCCAAAACCGGAATTCCTTCTACTACTGTTGCCCATAGTTGCAGGTTTGCAAACAATGCAATTGCAAGAATTACCGGTAGGTTTGAAACATACAATAGTTTTACAGGGAAACGTCCGCCCATTCCTTTTCTTCCCATTGTAATTGGAATATTTACATGGATTCCTTCTGCAAATACTACAATTGCAAAAATTACAATTGCAACTACTATTGGTAAGAACAGCAAAAAGTTTGCTCCTGTTCCAAGGGATGCAACAAACTGCATTATTACTCCGCCTGTTGGATCTATTGGTGTTGGTGGTCTAAAAACCTGCCAGAAGAATGCTCCGCTTACTCCTCCTGCAATAAACAATCCAATACCTGAACCAATACCATATTTTGACACCAATTCATCAAGGTATAGAAGAATAATTGACCCAAGTGCAACCTGTAAAATTACAAGTATCATAAAACCAGGCTTTGCAAGCAAAGGAGTTCCTGTAATTGTATATGCAAGTGCTTCAAAAAAGCACAATGCTATTGCAAAAAGCTTCTGCAGGCTTTGGAATTTTGATTTGTCTGCAGGGTTGCTCATATCAATATTGATAAATTTTGCTCCAACCAAAAGCTGTAATACAATGGATGACAGTACAATTGGACCAATTCCTGCACTAATTAATGTTCCCATATTGCTTGCAAGAATTGTTTGGATTCCCAAAAGATAATCTGCTCTTGCAACATCAAGTCCTATCAAAGTGATATTTCCCATTATGAAGAAAATCACTAATGCAAGTGATGTCCACATTAGCTTTGTCTTAAGTGTAAGTTCCTTTGCCGGTGGCTTAACTTCAGGAAGTAGTCTGAAAATTGGTTGCAATGCATCAAGGAACGTCATTTTAAATCACTAAAAATTATTCTTTTTTTTCCTCTTTTTTTGTTTCTTTTGGTGTTTCGGTTTCTGATTTTTCTTCTTTTATCGGTTCTTTCTCTTCAGCTGTTTTTTCAATTTTTTCCTTTTCATTCATTTCTTCTCTGGCAAATTCTTCTAATTCAACATTTCCGCCTGCCTTTTTTACTTTTTCAATTGCTTTTTTGCTTGCTTTCATATTTCTTACAATAATCTTTTGTGTTAATTCTCCTTTTGAAAGCAATTTGTCAAATCCAATTTTTGAACCGTCTATAATAATTGTAGTTCCTTCTTTTGAAATTTTTCCTGCAACTTCAAGCTTTGGCATTTTTTGAATAAGCAAGTCAATGTTTATTTCTCTAACAATCTTTCTTGACAATACTTTTTTCTTTTCCTGTCCAAACTTGCCTGCGTATTTGCTATACTTGTGCTTGTGAGATCCAGCCAAACCTCTGCCGCCTCTGCTTCCAGCTCCTCTTCTTCTTTTTGTGTCACCATTTCCTCTGGTACGCTGTCCAAGCATCTTGTTTACTCTTTTTTTTCTTCTTCTTACAACCATTTAAATCATCCTTTTAACAAGCTTGTTTATGTCGCTGGCTCTGTATCCTAGAGCACCTCCGACACTATAACTCTTTTTTATTCCTGCTCTTTCATAACCTTTCTTTGGAGGACTCAGTCTTAAAATTGGCTTTATGCCGACATCTTCAAGTTTTGTCTTTCCTTCAATAACTGACTTTGCAAGTTCTTCAAATGAAGCAATTTTTTTCTCTTTTAAAAAATCTTTTCCAATTTTTTTGTTTCCTGCAATTCTTCCTCTTTTTTCAAGTGCAACAGCAAGTGTTTCTTCATCTATTTCTCCAAATGTAATAAATGACTGGGTTTTTTCAAGCATTCCCTTTTGTTCTTTTCTTACAAGTGCAAGGTGGTTGACTCTGTCAAGTCTGAGTAATTCAAGAGTTTTCTTAATTCTTGGAGACACGTTGACTTTTCCTCTAACTCTTATTGCTACATACATTCAAATCATGCCTCCCTCTTGCTTTTTTTTCCAATCTCGTCAGAAACCTTCATCTTGTTAGTTTGTTCAAGTGCATTTATTGCTGCTTTTACAAAATTAAGTCTTGTGTCAGTTGCGCCTGCTACCTTTGTCCAAACGTCGTTTACTCCTGCAAACTTTAAAACATCCTTAACAGCTTCTCCTGCAACTCTTCCTGTTCCTTTTGGTGCCGGAAGGAATGAAATTCTTACGCTTGCATTCTTTCCGCTTACCTTAAATGGAACACTGTGTCCTGTTCCGCAAGTGCATTCCCAGCTTCCGCATCCTCTTCTTACCTTTACAAGGTTGAGTTTTGCTTTTCTGGTTGCTTTTCTTACAGCAGGCCATTTTTCAAGATCTTTTGCAGTTCCTATTCCTACAAATCCGTTCTTGTTTCCAACCAATACAGAAACTCTAAAGCTAAATTTTCTTCCTGCTCTTACAACTCTTGTTGTTTTCTTAAGTTCAATCATTTTTTCTTCCATTGGCATCAGATAATCAATAATTTCTGCCTCAAGCACTGGCTTGTTTCCTTTTACAATTTCATCCATGCTTGTTATTGTGCCTGCAAGAACCTTTTTTCCAAGTTCTGTTTTTGGAACCCATTTTGCAAGCTCGGCTTCTCTTTTTTCTTTTGCCTTTTGTTCTCTTTCTTCAGCGCTCAATTTTCTTCTTTCTCTTGCCATTCAAATCACCGTTTTATTTTGCACCCAAAATTTTTTGTTTTACTTCTTCAAAAATCTTTACTGTATTTTCTAAATCTGATTCTTTAATTTTTCCAAAAGACTTTCCTTTTGAAATTTTTGCAAAATCTTCAATATGTTTTCCCTTAATTCTGTTCTCATCAGGAATTGCTTCTTCTCCTGCCGGAATCTTAAGTCCTGCATCAATTGCTCCTTTAAGTGTGCTTGCCCACCATCCCTTTCTTTGAGGGATTGCAAAGCCAATGTCAAGGATTGCTTTTTCAACATTTGCCTTTTTTGCCCTGTTGCCTGCAAGTAAACCTGTAAGATATGCTGCTGGAACACTTTTCTTTCCTGCTTTCCAGCCAAACTTTTCAAGTTCTCTGCTGTTTGCATGGGCAATTGTCTTGTCTCCTGTATTAAGATACTCTATAATCTGTACAATTACATACTTGTTTGTTCTTCTTGAAACAAGTCTTGGAATGTTGCTTTTAAGCATGCTCAATCTTTTCTTGTAATTGGTTTTGCCCTCTTTTCTTCTCCGAAACGGAACCTTGTATGTTGTTTTGTTAGTCATTTTTACTTACCTTTTTTTCCTTCAACTGCTGCCTTCAAATACTTTTTTCCTTTAAAGTAACCGCCTTTTACTCTTTTGTAAAGCGTCCTGTAGCCAATTTTTGCAACTTCTTTTGGCTTTTCTTTTTGTAATTGTTTAAGCATTTTCCTCTGACTTCTTACATTTTTCATCCACGTCGGCTTTTTTTCAACCCTTGCTTTTTTTGTTCCTTTTCTTTTTCCTTTTCCTCTTTTTCTTCCTTTTTTCTTTTTCTCGTGGAGTTTTCTTGCTCTTGCCCTGCTCTGGCTGTTTTTTCCGCTTTTCTTTATTACTCCTTCTTTTATAAGCTCCCTTATATCATCCTTTGTCATAACTGATTTGATTTTGTCTCCTTCTTTTGGATCAAACCATATAATATTCTTGCCACATTTCAAAATTACTGCAGCCATTTCCTTAACTTTATCTTGTCTCATTCAATTCACCTGTTTAAAATCACAATTTTTAGTTCGTCTGCTTTTTTCAAAATCTCTATCTTCTTTTTCTTTCCAATAGTTCTTGAAATTTTTACAGCTACTGTTGCTTTTTCCTTTTCCATTGCTACTAGCTCGTTCATGTTCCTTACAAGTCTTTCTTTATAACCTGATGGATGAACAAACCTTATTTTTTTTGGAGTCATGTAACCTGTGCCTGGTACAAGTCCGTCTTCTTTCTTAAATACAATATCAATTCCTCTTGGCTTTCTCCACTTTTGCCATTTTTCTCTGCTAACCTTTCTAACACTTCTTTTTCCAAACCTTCCTCTAAACATGTGTCTTTTCTTTGCTCTTACAAGAGCTGACAATTTCTTAATTTCTTTACTTTTTGTAATCTTAACTGGCTTTTTCTTAACATATGGCTTCTTTGCAGTCTTTGCTTTTTCAGCATGCTTTTTTGCAGGATGTTTTTCAACAGCATGCTTTGTTTTAGCAACTGTTTTTTCTTTTACAGCTTCTTTTGCAGTCTTTGCTTTTTCTGCGTGCTTTTTTGCATGTGTTGCTTTTTTTGCTTCAGCCATTTTTACTTACTCTCCTTTTCTTCCTGTAATCCTTTTTTTACAATAAAAATTCCATCCTGATAAACTCTTTTGTCTTTTCCTCTGACCTTTGTTGCACTTTCAAGGTTTGCTGCTGTCTGTCCTGCTGCTTCTTTGCTGTGGCTTTTTACAACAACATCTTTTCCCTTTATGGTTACTGTTGCGCCTTCAACAATTTTTGCATTCCTTGGCTTTTTTTCTCCGACAAAATTCTTTATTTCAATAATCTTTCCTTTAACTGTCACATTCATTGGAAAGTGACTGTAAACAATAACCAATTTGTAAACATACTCGTTTCCAAGTCCGCTTACCATATTGTTTACGTGAGAAGCAATTGTGTTAACCAATGCATTAATTTTTCTTGAAGCAGGAGTTCCAATTATAACAATGCTATTGTTTTCTTGTTTAAAAGAAATTCCGTTTGCTTTCAATTTTCTTGTTGCCTCTTTTTCTGCTCCTTTTATTGAAACAGTACTTTCTTTTACTTCGGCAGTAATGCCGTCCGGCAACTTAATTGTTTTTTCAAATGTTTCCTTTATCATAAAAAATTCACCTAATAAACATATGCTATAAGTCTGCCTCCAAGGCCTTTTTCTTTGGCTTCCTTGTGTGCCAAAACACCTTTTGGTGTGCTTACAACAATAAGTCCAACATCTCTTGCAGGCAAATACCTTTTTTCAAAGCTTTCAAATTTGCTTTTCTTTACTGCATATCTTGGCTTTATTGCTTTACAATCGTTGATTTTTCCAAGCAATCCAATTTTGTATACTCCGTCTCTTCCATCTTTGATAAATTCAAAAGACGAAATATAGCCGTTTGCCTGCATAACTTTTAGGATTTCTCCGAAAAGCTTTGAAGCTGGCCTGTAAAGGCATTCTTTTTTTGCAGCGTTATCGCTGTTCTTAATTGCAACTAATCCATCTGCTATTGGGTCAACCAAACTCATTTTTCATCCACCTTAGTCAAATTTCTTAAAGCCGAGTTTTCCGGCAATTTCCTTAAAACATCTCCTGCATACCAGCAGGTTATATTTTCTTATCACGGCTTGTCTTGTGCCGCACATTCTGCATTTTCTTTTTACTTTTTCTGCTCTTATATCTCTTTTTTCTTTACTCATTCAAAAACAACCTCAAACTTTTTTTGCACAAACTCCATTGCCTCTTCTTTTGAGATAGTGTGAGCTGCACCAACTTTGTGGTTTCTTATTTTTCTTCTTTTAATTCTAAAACCTGGTCTTTCGAGAGTTACCAAAACATCAAATCCTCTTACTCCAAGTGTTGGATCATATTTTATGTCAGGCATATCAATATACTCCTGTATTCCAAATCCAAAATTTCCCTGGTTGTCAAAGCTTGTTGCTTTTAACTCATTTCCTTTGGCTGCGATGCCTCTTTTTAGAAAATCTTCTGCGTTTGAATTTCTAAGAGTAACTTTAAGACCTATTGGCAAGCCTGGTCTTATTCCCCATTTTGGCTGTCTTACTTTACATTTTGTCTTAATGGCTTTGCTGCCTGTAAGCTTTTCAATAATCTTTTGTGCGGTTTTCATTTCGTTTGGTTCAGGGCCTACACCCATGTTTACTGTAACCTTAGAAATCTTTATTCCGCGCATTTTATTTTCTGAATCCATTTTATTCACTCGACTTTTATTACTGGTTTGTCATTTCCGATAATTACAATATTTGATTCAACCGTGCCAAATTCTCCGTCTTTTGTTTCAAGTGTTACAAGCTTTGGTCTTCTCATTGTTCCGGCAACAAAATCTTTTACTTTTGCAACATCTCCTATGTGTCTTCCGTCAATAACAAAAGCAGTTTTTTTTGCTTCCTGTTTTATAACTTTGACAATTTTTTGTTCTGGAACTTTTATTAAAAGGCTGTCTCCAACTGAAACATCAGTTTTCTTTTCTTTGAATGTTCTTCCATCATTTGTTGTAAGCTGAGTTTCTCCTTTTGCAATACTTTGTTTTTTAATAACCTTGCAAATTTTTTCTCTTTCTTCAAACTTTTCTTCCAAAAGGCAGAGCTTTCCTTTTTTGTTAAATAAAATTCTGTAAGTTTTTTTATCAGGTGTTATTGTAATAAGGTCAAAAAGTCCAACTGGTCTCTTTGGTTCCTTTGCAATTTTTCCATCAACCAAAACCGAACCTTGGTTCAGTATTTTCTTGGCTTCTTTTGCATTTTTTGCAATTCCAATCATGTCTCTTAAAACAAATCCAAGAGCAACACTGTTCTTTTTCTTATGCGGGCCTGGCTTTGCCTTAATGTGCCAGATATGCTCTTTTCTAAGCAATGGTACTGCTCTTCCTGCTGCTAGTCTTTTTTCGCTTTTTCCTTCTCCTTTGTTAGCCATTTTTACTGCACCTTCTTTTCTTTTTTATCTTCTGTTTCTTTTTTTACAGGTTCTTCTTTGATTTTTTCTTTTTCACTTGTTGTTTTTTCTTCTTTTTTTACTGGTTTTTCTTCCTTTTTCTTTTCTTCTTTCAAAACCTTTCCTTTGAATCTTTTTGCATCACTTTTGTCCAAATCGACTACAAGAAGGTTTGAGGTCTTTAGTGGAACCTGTACTTCTTCTCCATTAGCCTTTTTTCTCATAACATTTTCAATAAAAACAATTCCTTTTCCATAATTTACTGCGGTTATTTTTCCTGTTTTTCCTTTCATTCCGCCTCTCATAACTTTCATTGTGTCGCCTTTTCTAATTGGAATGCTTCTTTTTTCAAGCTGTTTTGCCAATTTTTTATCAAGGTGGCTTGCAAGACCCTGCTGTTTCATATGCAGTGGCTTATCGTAATGAAATTTCCTTTGCTTTTTTGGCTTGCTTGATTCAATCTTCATTTTAATTCACCTAAATAACTGCTGATGAGATTCCTGCAATCTTTGGAAATCTTTCACCAACCTCTTTTGCTATAACTCCTTTTATTTC
>DAOWAC010000092.1 GCA_030634785.1 Chloroflexota bacterium
AAAGAAATAATCTTTTACAGGAACCTTGACGATTTAAAAGAAAAGCTTGAAGTAGTGCTTGAAAAAAGGTAAGCAAAAGCTTGTCTGTTATTTAAATCTGTTCAAAACAATGCGGCGCAATCTCGCAAAATAGAATTAGGTTCACAGAATTAGGTTCATCGGATTAGGTTCGCTTTTTTACACTGCCTGTTCCGTTTATGGTCTGGCTTACTTCCGGGTTTCCTGTGTAAGTAATGTTTCCTGCTCCGTTTATTGTTACACTAAGTTCTTTTGAGGCATTAACTTTGCAGTTTCCTTGTCCTGTTATATTAATTGTTGTTTCTTCTGTTGCAAAATCAAATGCGTCAATGTTTGCTATTCCGTCAATTTCTACAACATGGGTTGTTGCACTTCCTTCCAAAGCAATATTTGAACCGCTTCCGTCAATGTCTGTAATAAGCTGTTGTACTGCAAGGTCTAAGTCTACTGTTGCACTTCCGTCAATTTCAACTTCGAGGCTTGTTCCGGAAAGCTTTGTTTCGCTTTCTATTCTTCCAGAACCTTCTATGTCAAGCTTTCTAAACGACGGAGCTGTAACATAAATGTTTACTGGTTTGGTGTTTGCAATACATTCTTTATAATCTATTTCAAGTTTTGTTCCGTTAACCTTTATTTTCATTGTTTCAAAAATATTGTCCTCTGCTTCTATTCTAAGACTATGTGCTCCCTGCGAAACATATATGTTTCCTATTCCGTCAAGTGAAACAGCATCAAATCCTGTAACATTTACTGTTTTTGTTACAACATTTCCTGAACCATTTACACAATCTGGATTAAGACTGTTTGGATTAAAACCACCTAGGTTAATGTTGTCTAAATCAAAATCGTCTGAATCAATGCATCCTGAGAAAACCAAAATTGCAATTGTTAAAATCAGTACTGGTAAAAGCTTTCTCATACAATAAACAACTTGCATAATTCCTTTAAAGCTTTTGAACAATTTTTGGCAGAAAGTCAAAAAAAGGATTTTAAAGGATTGAAACCATTAAGTATATTATGCCTGCAATTAAACGACCTTTTTTTAACAAAAGGGCTCAAACCCAGCTTAAGCATTTGAATAATTTGAACAAGAGATATACAAGTGTTCAAAAAAGGTGGGCTAACTTCTTTAACTCTGCCAAAATCAGAATTTCAATGCTTAAAGTGCAGGAAACCCAGCTTAAACACAAACCTGTTTCCCTGAAACTGGTTCAAAAAGAGCTTAGGGAACTTGAAGGAATTCTTGACACAGCAAGAACCGCTTATCAAAAGAAACAAAAGCTTGTTTGAATGACAAGACCTGAAAAGGATTTTAAAGGATTAAACACGTAATTGTATTATTATGTCTGATGTGAAAGAAGACAAAAAAAAGAGTTCGATTTCAGCAGTTGTTTTTTCCTTATTTTTTGCAGGAATTGGTTTGGCTTACCTTGGACATTACAAAAGGTTTGCTTCAGGTCTTTTAAGTGCTTTTATTATCGTATTTTTAACAGTTGCTTTGGTTCAAAGCTTTGGAATTCTTTTTAACACATTACTTGGCAGGTTTTTCATTTTTATTATAACTTTTTCATTTTTTGCATATCTTGCTTTTTTAACCAAAGAAGTTTGTGACCTGATAAATGCAGGAGAACCTGTTTTTGACACTTTTGAATTCTGGGTTTTAAAAAAATCAAAACAGGAAAAAATTCAGGAAGAAAACAAAAAACTTCCAAAAAAGGGCATTAGTCTTCTTGGCCTGGCAGCAAGTGCTTTGGCAGCCGTGCTTGTTTTGTTTGCCTTTGGTCCAATTGCCGGTTTGATTGCACTTGCAATAATGCTTGTTTTAACCTACTGTGGTTCAATTTAATCTCTTAAGAAAACGCTTAAATTTGCAAAGGTGCGTAATTTATTATGCCGTCAAAGAAAAGATATGAATCGCACAAAAAAAGGAGAGAGGTTAGAGAACAGAAGGTAAAAGACTTTTCTCAAATTCTTCAATCTCTTATCATTTCAGAGCGTCAGATTTTTCTTATTGCAAGGTCTAGTTGTACAAAAGAACTAATTATTTCAAGGCTTAATGCAATGAATAAAGCCAATATTCCACTAAAGAACATTTTTTCAAAACTTACAATGCCAAAAGAGTCTTTTAGAGATTTTATTGAAGCACGCACTCTTGGTATTTCTGCAACAACACTTGGAGATTACAGGAAAACCATGAAAAAAATTCATGCACCAACGCATGTAAAGATTACTAAACAATTCAACCACCTTTCAGGTTTAAAGCCATCTAATTCTTCTGACAGAAAAAAGGACTGGAAAACATTTCGCAAAAACTTGTTGGTGCATTTGGAAGTTCTTAAAACCGAGCTTATTGGGTTAAACAAACTTAAGAAATTGAAAAGGGCAGACAATTTTGTTAAACGAATAACCAATCGTTTAAATACTTTGAAGGGCAAACCTGGCAAACTAAAATTAGAGCCTTATACAAGGGAAGAATTGATGAAAAGTTTTAATTTAAGGCTTAAAATTTCTAATTTTGAACTAATGGAGGTTTTAAGCCGAACTCCTGGCAAAGGAGTCAACAGCAATGAAGCAAAACGTTTAATTGTCAAAATAAGCAATCTTAACGAATACATACACCTAATTGAAAACAGAAAAATTTATTTTAATTTGCCTGGAAAAAAACCTCTTGCACAACCGAAAAAGAAGAAGTAAAAAAAGCTCCAAAACCATTTTTACAAACCATTCCTGCTGGCAAACGCTTAAATTTGCAAAAGTGCATAATTTATTATACCAGTAACTGCAAAATTGAAAAAGTACTTGTTCAAACAAAGTTCTAAAAATATGCAAAAAAACACACAAGACCTTTTCGCAGTGTACACAAAAAAAAGATTTGTTAAAAAGTCTTAACTTAAGGGTAACGATTTCGCGCTTTGAATTGATGGAAGCAAAAACCCACGAGTTTGTTAAAGGTATCAAATTATTCCAAAACCGGATAGAGAATCAGGCAGATTTTGTGTATATGTCATATAGAAGAATTGTGTTTGTTCTGTTGTTGTAAAAAGCGTTTTTTGGATTTATTTCACGAATTTGCTGACCGGTTTTTCCAAGTTCTTTTTCAATAAATTTCATGGTTTCAATTAGTTCACTTGCTTTTTTTCCTTCAATGTCCCTTATTTGTTTTACTTCTTCTGGCTTGTAGAATTTACTTACTTGGTAAGACCGGTTTTCTTTTTCAAAAAACAATAATGGTTTGATTATTTCTACTTTAAATTTTCCAACCTTGTTTTTCTTTTTCTTTAACCATTTGTCAACCAATTTCATTCCAGTAATTGTTTTGATTACTTCTGGTCTTTTTCTAACAATTTTAACAAAGAACATGTTTTTTTCAGTCTGAACGTTGAATGATGTCTTGTCAACTCTCTTAACATCATAGCTTCCACCCTTGTAGCTTCCTGTTAGCTTTCTTTGAATTGCAATTTTCTTCCTGTCATTTATTACTCGTTTGCCTTTTTGAATTTTCCTAAAATTTTCCTGAATAAGCTGGTGCACCGAAGTCAACAGCCCTTCATTTCTTTTTACAAACCTTTTCATTCCTGGAGAATAAGCCAAAACCATGTTTTTTTCTGGTTTGAATACTTTTACCTTCAAACCCAAAGAATCAAGTTTTCTATCAACAGGCTTTCTTTTGACAACAGGCATGCAAACATATTGTACAAACCATTAAATAAAATTTACTCCATTTAACGAAAAGCGATTTAAAGCACTTGGAATAAATGTTTAGGTTTTTTTTGACAGAGGATTGAAAGTCTAAAATAGGTGGAAAATTAAAACAGAAACATTTAAATAAACTTATTATATCAATTGATATAGTGATGTTCTGTGTCTGAAACTGTGGTAATTTTTAAGCCGAAGAATATTCTTCGTTACCCACGGCTTGATACAGTTCTGATGGTTGAAAAAGCCATTCAGGAAGCTAAAGAATACCCTACAAAAGCCAAGCTATTGCGAAGTCTTCCCAAAAAAATAATGTACCAGACATTTAATCTCATTCTAGACTATTTGGAATACAGTGGAAAAATTTTAATTGACAAGGACGGTTCAATTGTTTGGATTTGGGACCCTGAAGGAGTAAAAA
>DAOWAC010000033.1 GCA_030634785.1 Chloroflexota bacterium
CCATTTCAAAAAAAAGCGGACCAAGTGCATAAATTAAAAAAAATGCCCACCTTTTTGGATTCAAAATTTTTAAATCAGGCTTTGCATCAACTGACAACCAGAGCTTTTTTACAAGAATTGCAGTCAAAATAGAAAAAATGAGTCCAAAGCCAATTTCTTCAACTGACCAAAATAATACCTTGCCAGAACCGGCTGTTAAAACCAGATAGAACAAAAACGAAAAAATAAAAGCAATTACAAGCACGGTCATTTTTTTTCCTCAAATTTTTATTTTTGTTTTATTTGCCAAGCCGCAAACGGAACAGAATAACAACCAATTTATTATTTATCCTTTTTTTGCTTTAATGAACGGAGAACAAAAAGTAATAAAAATGCAAGTAATTGAAGCCTTTATTGTCTTCCAGAAAGGTATAAAAAGACTCATGAACCTGATTATGTAATACAATAGCGTATCTAATTCTTTAATGAATTAACATATTATTTGTATAACTGCAAATTATAAAATTAAAATTTGCATAGGACTAAAAAGGTGAAAATATAATGGTAAATTTTGAACAAATGCCTCTAAGCAAAGAAATCAAAAGGGCATTAAAGGGACTTGATTATAAGACCCCTACAGAAGTGCAGGAAAAAACAATTCCTCTCATAATGAAAGGAACTAATGTTATTTCAAAAAGCTTTACTGGTTCTGGAAAAACAGCTGCTTTTGGAATAGCAATTGCAGAAAGAATGCTTCAAGGAAGAGCAAAATCTGTTCTTATACTTTGTCCAACCAGAGAACTTGCAACACAGGTTGGAAAAGAAATTTCGTCAATAATAAAATTCACAGGCTTTAAGCTTGTAACAGTATATGGTGGTCACAAAATAAGCACAGAACTTCGTGAATTGGATAGAGGAGTTGACATTCTTTGTGCCACTCCAGGCAGGCTTTTGGATCACTTTAAACGCAGAGCAATTGACCCAAGAATCTTTGACACTGTGGTTCTGGACGAGGCTGACCGAATGCTTGACATGGGATTTATTTCGGATCTAAAAGAAATACTTGCATTTGTAAGACCTGAGTACACACATCTCTTTTCAGCTACACTTGACGGAAGTGTTGCACAATTAATCCAAAAATACATTCCTGAATACAAAGAAGTAATTATAGAGGATGAAATTCTTGGAAAAAACATAATTGAAAAAACAATAACTGTTTCAAGAAACAGCAAACTAAGAGAATTGATTGCAATAATCAAAAACGCAGGCGAAGGCAGAGTCCTGGTTTTTGTTTCAACAAAAAGATATGCTGACAAACTCAATTTTGAATTAAAAGATCAGGGCTTTAAATCCACAAGCATTCACGGTGGTAAAACACAAAAAGGTCGTGAAATTTCTTTAAAAAATTTCAAGCTTGGAAGAAAAAATATTCTAATTGCAACAGATGTTGCTGCACGAGGGCTTCAAGTTGACAATGTTGAATTTGTTGTAAACTTTGACAGACCAAACGATGCAGATACCTACAAGCACAGAGTTGGAAGAACAGGAAGAATGGGTGCAACAGGACATGCAATAACCTTTATGCCTGAAGACGCAGAAAGCCGTGAACTATGGTTTGATTCAATGAAATCAAGAAGAGCAATGCCAATGGGAAGAGGTGGCAGAGGCGGATATGGAACCAGAGGCAGTTCAGGTGGCAGAGGTAGCTATGGCGGCGGAAGCCGAGGTCCTAGCAGAGGTACTGGAAGCCGAGGTCCTAGTAGCCGAGGTCCTAGTAGCCGAGGTCCTAGTAGCCGAAGTTTTGCTAGTAGAAGCGGTGGCAGAAGTCCTAGTAGAAATTCTGGAGATAGGAGTTCTAGCAGAGGTCCTAATAGCAGAGGTTCTGGTGGAAGAAGTTCAAGCAGAGGACACCGAGAAGCAGAACATCGTGGTTTTCATGGAAGTAGCAGTACAAGGAAACGTAAGCCAAGAAAAAACAGTGATGTAAGCGATTTTGTTTACAGAAGCTAGTTTGCATTAATTGGAATGAGTTTAATTAATTGAGTTGATGTTATGACAAAAGTCATTGCTTTGGTTTCAGGCGGCATTGACAGTGCTGCTGCAATTTCTCTTGCATTAGAGCAGGGAATGGAAGTTGTTGCATTGTATTGTAACACTGTTTTTTTAGATAAAAGGGCAGAACAAAAAACTATTGTGCTTATCAAACACCTGGAAAAACTCTTTGAAAAAAAAATAAAGCTCGTTGTTGTTCCATTTGCTCCAATTCTTAAGGCAATTGTTAAAAATTGTGACAGGAAATTTGCTTGCATTTTGTGTAAGAGAATGATGTCAAGGCTTGGTGAAAGGCTTGCGATTGAAGAAAATGCAAACGCCTTGCTTAAAGGCGACAGTCTTGGTCAGGTTGCTTCACAAACATTAACCAACCTAAATGCTGAAGCAGACTGTGTTTCAATTCCTGTAATAAGACCATTGCTTGGAATGGACAAGCTTGAAATTGAAAAAATTGCAAAAAAGTTTGAAACTCTTGAAATAAGCACCCAGGCAAGTGCCTACTGTTCAATTCCTGACAAACCGTCAACCGCAGCAAAGCGTTCTTTTATTAAAGCTGAAGAAAAAAAGCTTGATGTAAAAAACCTTGTTGAAACAGCTTTTTCAAAAAGAAAACTGCTCTAATTGCTTTATTTTTGCATTTTTGGCTTTTGAATTGCCAAATATAATAAGTTTGTTGCAATAATTAAAAGAGAACAGAAGAGGATTTGCTTTGAAGGAAACTTTAAAAAATCTGGCCAAAGCCTTTATTGGTGAAAGTCAGGCAAGAAACCGTTACGATTTTTACGCAAAGAAGGCAAAAAAAGAGGGCTTTGAGCAAATTGCAGAAATTTTCCTTATTACTGCAGAAAACGAAAAAACGCATGCAAAAAGGCTGTTTGAACACATTAACGAATTAAAAAAGAAAAGCGGCGAAAAGCTTGGCGAAATAGAGATTGAAGCTTCAGTGCCGACAACCTATGGTACTACTGCAGAAAACCTTAAAGCGGCAATTGCAGGAGAAAACCACGAGCATACAAAAATGTATCCTGAATTTGCAGCAACAGCTGAAAAAGAGGGTTTAACAGAAATTGCCAAAAGGCTAAAGTCAATTGCAAAAGCTGAAGAGCATCATGAAGAAAGGTATGTCAAGCTTTTGAAGCAGGTTGAAGCAGGAACCGTTTTCAAAAAAGACAAAGAAGTCTGGTGGATTTGCAGGGAATGCGGTTATGCCCACTTTGGCAAAGAGCCTCCTGAAGAATGTCCCAGTTGTGACCATCCCAAAAGCTTTTACCAGTTAAAATGCGAGGAATACTAAAAAAGGCGATAAAATGAAGGTGGAAAAAGTAGGGCAAGTGTACAAATGTGAAATTTGCGGAAACATTGTGGAAGTGCTTTACGTTGGAGGCGGCGAGCTTGTGTGCTGTGGCCAGCCGATGAACCTGCTTGAAGAAAAAACAGAGGATCAAGGAAAGGAAAAGCATGTTCCAGTAATAAAAAAAACCGAGAAAGGCGTAAAAGTAAAGGTAGGTTCAGTTCCGCATCCAATGGAAGAAAAGCACTTCATTGAATGGATTGAAATTATTGCGGACGGAAATTCTTGCAAAAAATTCCTAAAACCAGGGCAAGCACCAGAAGCAGAATTTGAAACAACCGCCACAAACATTACTGCAAGAATTTACTGCAATTTGCACGCTTTGTGGAAATCAAAATAAGATTTGTGAAAATCAAAACAGGAATCACTTCAAAACTTTTCCTGTTTTCATATACCACATAAATAAGTCCAGCTCTGCCGCTGGCATTTTAAGTTCTTTTGCAAGTTTCAAAAACTTTTTCTCAATTTCAAAATATTTTTTCCTACTAAGAGTTCTTGGTCTTTCATCAATAAGCCCTTCCTCTTGCATAAGATTCAGAATATGTCTATCCAAAATTGCCAGGTTTTTAAAACCAACATTTCTCAAAAAATGCGAAGCTTCCTTGTATCCAATTCCTCTGATATTTTTTACAAGCCACTCTCTTGCAGCCTTCTCTCCTTTCTTACTTGCAATTCCTTGTACAATTTCCTTAACATTCAAACACTTTCTTGCTTCTACAATAAATCTTGTCTTATTGTTATGAAACCTATGCCCTTCTCCCTTAATGCATTTAACTATTTCAACTTCGTTTGCATTGCAAAACCCTTTTACTCCAAGCTTTTTCTGAATTTTAATGGCTGTTTCTGCCTTGCTGTTTGCAGTAAGAATACAAAAACACAGTTCAGAAAACCACTGCTTTCTGTCCTTTCTTTTAAACGACTCAAATTCAAGGAGCCTTTTTTTAACAAGTCCAGCAACTGGTGTTTTGCGCAATTGCCTTACCTGCTGAATAATGCTACTCATAATCTTTCAAAAAAGCGATTAAAAATTATTGCCTTCCAGATTCTTGTTTGGTTGGCAATAAGTGGTTAGTAGTCTGTTGTTTCTTATAACTCATACAATTCCTTTATTTTTTGTTTTACTTCTTTTAGTTTTTGGTTGGAAATTTTTCCTATTTTTTGATTAATCAACTTCTTTTCTATTGTTGTAGGAAAATCCACAAGAATTTTGCTTTCTGCTCTAAGTTCTCCTTCGTCCAAATCTTTATTTATCAGTTTTACATCGTATTTTGCTTTTGCGGGTGTTGAGGAAATACTTAACACAATCAGATCTTCTGAATGCTTGTTATAATCTGAATTGCTTATCGCAAGAACTGGTCTTCTCTTAAAGCCCACTTGTTGTGAGTAGAGAATATTTGCAATGATTATGTTGCCTTGTTCAAAACTTGAAGAGTTTTTCTGCATCATCTCCCTCTTCAACAAGTCTTTTGTAGGCGTATGCTCTAAGTGGTTTTTTTTCCGCTTCAAGCAGGTTTATCTTTTCTTGAAATGTTTGTCTTGCTACTTCTGTCCACTTTATTTCAGAGTGCTTTCTCATTTTGCTATGTAATTTGTCAGGAATTGCCATAGTCATATTAACCATAAAATCACCTTAAATAAGTAAAATAAGTAGAACTCTATTTAAAGCTTTCTTTCTGTTTGGAATTCTGTAAATTACATAATTTAAATATATATTCAAGGTCTACTTTTTGAGTTTTTTGACTGTTTCAAAATAAGTGCTTTCGGTTGTGGGTTCATCCATGAATTTTACAAATGCTTTAACACTGTCTAATTCCAACACTCTTTTAGCAGCTGTTTTTGCTTCTTCCAAGCTGTTCCAGTGCAATATCTCCAGCCGGTTCCCGTTCTCTTCTTTGCAAAGTTGCCAGTCAATTAGTCCTTTTTGGGTTTTTAAGTCTGGAATCATTTTTTCAGCTGCTTTAAGAAAATCGTCTGTTTTAGCATCCTTACACAACTTGTAGCGAATAATCTCAACAATCATAGAAATCACTAATTATCCTTCGTTTGTCTGGCGTGATTGTGTAATCCCGCCTCTCGGAATCGCACACGGTAACACGTTGGTTGGTAGTGGGTTGTTTGTGGTGTTTCATATTTATCGTCTATACATGTCGTCATGGTGGCCGAATTTATCAAACATAATGAAGTTCTTTTCTTTAAATACTTTGAAAAACAGCACAAAGCTTTTTGCGACGTGAACTCTTTTGTATTTCTTTAAGTCGTATCGCATATTCTTGTAGTGGTCAATTGTTATCTCGTCTGAATTAGCTATTTGCTTGATTTTCTTATTCAGTATTTCTACAGTCTTTTTGTCTTTTTTTGCCAGCACTCTAATTGTAGCTTTAAGCTCATCGGACAAATCAAATGAAAAAGGCACTTACTCGCCTCTGCACAGCTTGTCCAACTCTTTTACGCTCATTTTTCTGAAGCCGTATTTCTTGATATGCCTGTCACAGGATTCAATTACTTCCCTTATGACTTCTTCTCTGACTTCAGGCTCGACAAATTCCTCGCCATACATCTCAGCAAACTTGTCCAATGCGTCGCCTTTGTCTCTTAAGCCATACTTCTCTTTCACTACACCAAGAACTCTGCTGGTGTAATCTTTCACTTTAAAATTCACAGCAACCTCTTTACCCATATAATCTCGCCTAATATAGACTTAGTTAGAATTATTTATAAATCTTTCCATCCGGCATGATTGTGTAATCCCGCCTCCCGGATCTGCACCGGGGACCTCTCGGTAACTGCTTTTGCAAGCAGTACATTCAATGAATGCTTGCTTCCGTTTCTGGAAGTATTAAAAAACTACAGCCGAGCGCTCTAACTGCTGAGCTAAGGCGGGTACCGTCACATCCGGCAGGTGCGAATGCTATCTTTGCTCCCTTCGGTCACTCGATACCATGTGCTTGTTTTTACTGGCACATTAAAGTAATTTAATCAGCGAATCTATTTTAAGCTATTGTTTTGGTTTTAAAGGCCTTTTCAAACAGTATCGGCCAAAGCCAGCTTATCCAAAAGCCTCCGAAAGCATATAAAATAAATGCCTGTGGAACTGTTAGAACAAAACCAATTGAAACAATTCCTTCTCCAATTATGCCAACCACTGCTAGTAAAGCAAATCCAACTGCGTATTTTGCTGCAAGGAATTTTTTAAAAAGAATGCTTTGACTTGCGCCCATTTCTTTAAACAGGAAAAATCCTGCATAAAATCCAATAAACATTCCTGCCATTGGAAAGCTTTTCAAAAACATTACTGCCAAAACAGCAACTGCAATTAATGCTACTAGTACAAGTTCGTCTTCAAGCTTGCTTGGTTTAAAGTTTTTGTGAAACAATTTGTTTCTTGCAATAAGGTTTAATTTGCCAATAACAATTCCTAAAGCAAGTCCTGCAAGAACGTCTGAAAGATAATGCATTCCAAGATACATTCTGCTGTACAAAACCAATATAACAATCATTACAAAAATTGCTTTCAAATATTTTTCAATCGCGCCATAGCAATATGTAAAACCTGCTGCAATTATTGTAGCATGACCGCTTGGAAAACCAGAGGTGTTATATCCATCGCCTGCCATTACCTTAAAATCTGCGGGAGAAGGTCTTGGTCTTGCAAATGCATATTTTAAAACGCCTGCTGCGGCTGAAGCAAAAACTACAAGGTTCATCATGAAAAAGCCTCTGTTTTCCTGGCCTCTCCAATACAATGCTGCTGCAATTGCAACCCAAAAAATAGGATTTCCCAAAAAGGTTATTGCAAGCATTACTGGTGTAAATAATGGGTGAATTTCTGCCTGCACTGCCTGTAAGAATGCATAATCAAATTGTTCTATTGCAAAAAGTATGCTCATTACAAAACCAAGCACTTTTTTCTATTTAATCCTTCTTTTTCATCATTCTTTTCATGCCAGGAATCTTAACAGAGGTATAATCTACAAACAATTCTGTTTCACTCAAAGCCTTTCTCATGGCATAAACTTTACAAAAACCAATTAATTCGGTTTGTTCATTTTTCTGCAATTCTGGCTTTGTACAAATTTCTTTTATAACAGAATTAACCTTTCTTCCGGAAACATCTGCAATTGCAGTAGCAACACTTTCCTTTCCTTTTGCAAGTCCAAGTTCGGCAATTGCTGCATCAACCTTGTCTAATTCAACAATTTTTCTCAAATTGTCTTCAATTTTTCTGTCAATTCCTGTTTCCAAAGAAGCCAAAAATTCCATTACTGTCTTTGGTTCTGTTGCTGTCTCAACTTTAAGTTTTTTGATTGATTTCCAATCCTCATAATTTGCAATAAACTGAATACTTTTATCCATTTAACTCACCAAACAAAAATATGCTCTAACTTGTTTTTAAGCCTTACTCCTTTTCTTTCATGTTTTTACTCTGCCAAAACGCTCTTAAATTCTTCCCTAACTATTAAATTCAAGGAGTTGCTTTTAAATGAGAGAAGAAATTAGAAAAACATCAAGTCTTTGCCCTGAATGCATTGAGATACTGCCAGCAACAGTTTTTGCAGAAAATGGCAAAGTCTTTATTGAAAAAACCTGCCCAAAACATGGTTATTTCAAAGAGATTTACTGGAGCAGTTACAAGCTTTATAAAAAGTCAGCCAAGTTTGCTGCAAAAGGTCGTGGAGTAGAAAACCCAAACATAAAAGGCAAAATAGAATGCCCAAAAAGTTGCGGACTCTGTGAATTACACAATACAAACAGTTCTCTTACAAATATTGTTCTTACAAATAGATGCAATTTAAATTGCTGGTATTGCTTTTTTTATGCACAAAAAGCAGGTTATGTTTATGAACCTACAAGACAGCAGATTAGAGACATGCTCAAAAACATCAGGGATGAAAGACCTGTTCCTGGAAACGCAGTGCAGATTACAGGTGGAGAACCTGCCTTATGTGAAGATTTGCTTGACATAATTCAGGACATTAAAGCAATGGGCTTTGACCATATTCAGGTTAACACAAACGGAATAAAGCTTGCAATTGACTCAAAATTTGCAGCAAGATTAAGACACGCAGGAACAAACACTTTGTATCTTAGTTTTGACGGAGTAACCGAAAAAACAAACGCAAAAAACCATTTTGAAATTCCAAGAGCCTTGGATAATTGCAGAGAAGGAGGACTTGGAATAGTTCTTGTTCCAACAATAATAAACAATGTAAACGATCATGAAATAGGAGACATTCTTCGCTTTGGAGTTGAAAACATTGATATAATCAGAGGAATAAACTATCAGCCTGTTTCACTAGTTGGTCAAATGCCACGAAAGGAAAGAGAAAAGCACAGAATTACAATTCCTGATGTTATTGCAAAAATCGAAGAGCAAACAAATGCACAAATAACAAGCGAAGACTTTTTTCCTGTTCCAACTGCAGTTCCTGTTGCAAAATTCATAGAGCACTTAAGAGACAAGCCACAATATGAATTGTCAGCACATCATGCATGTGGAATGGCCACATATGTTTTCAAAGACGAAAACAAACTTATGCCAATCACTCGCTTTTTGGATGTTGAAGGTTTTGTTGAATTCTTAAACGAACAAGGTCAGGAAATGAAAAACGGAAAAAGCAAATATCTTGTTGGAGCAAAAAGCCTTTTCAAATTCAAGTCTTTAATTGATGAAAGCAAAGCACCAAAAGGAATGAATTTCACAAAAATCCTTTTTGATGTTCTTGTAAAGCAC
>DAOWAC010000166.1 GCA_030634785.1 Chloroflexota bacterium
CATGTGGTGGTGCACCATACTTGAAGGCATCAAGCAAGAAGCCAAACTTTGACCTTGCTTCATCCTTACTTATTCCAAGTGCATTGAACATTTTTTCCTGAACCTTTTCCTGATGAATCCTAATGCTTCCGCCTCCAACTTCTGAACCGTTTAGTACAAGGTCGTATGCTTTTGCTTTTGCTTTCTCAGGTGTGGTATCAAGAAGTTTTAAGTCAGAATCAAGCGGCGAAGTAAAAGGATGGTGCATTGCAGTATATCTTTGCTCGTCGTCATTCCACTCAAACAAAGGGAAATCAAAAACCCAAAGGAAATTAAATTTCTTTTTGTCAATTAAATTAAACTTTTGCCCAACTGCAAGCCTTACATGCCCCAAAGAATTGCAGGCAGTGTTCCAATTATCTGCAACAAGCAAAATTAAATCGTCTTTCTTTGCTTTTGTTTTTGAAAGCAGTGCCTTTACTGTTTCTTCAGGAAGGAATTTTGAAATCTGGCTTTCAATTTCCTTTTCTTTAACCCAAACACTCATCAGCCCTTTTGCTTTGTAAAGCTTTGCAATATCAGTAAGCTTGTCAACATCTTTCTTTGAAAGCTTTTCACAGCCTTTTTCAACAACCAAGGCTTTTATTGCACCCTTGGCTTCAATTACTGAATTAAAAATTCCAAAATCTGTTCCCTTCATCTCGTTTGTTACGTCAACAAGTTCCATTTCAAAACGAGTATCTGGCTTGTCTGAACCAAAGCGATTCATTGCATCATCAAAAGACATTCTTGGAAAAGGAGTCTTTACATTCATGCCAAGTGTTTGCTTGAAAACAAAGGACATTGTCCTTTCCATGACATCAAGAATATCCTCAGTATCAACAAAAGACATTTCAACATCAACCTGTGTAAACTCTGGCTGCCTGTCTGCTCTAAGGTCTTCATCTCTAAAGCATTTTACAATTTGGAAGTATTTGTCAAAGCCACTTACCATTAAAATCTGTTTGAAAAGCTGAGGGCTTTGTGGCAGGGCAAAAAACTTTCCTTCCTGCACCCTGCTTGGAACCAAATAATCTCTTGCTCCTTCAGGAGTGCTTTTTGCAAGAATTGGTGTTTCAATTTCTAAAAATCCTTCTTTGTCAAAAAAGTCACGAAATGCTTTTGCAACCTTGTGTCTTAGAATAATATTTTTTTGCAACTCAGGCCTTCTCAAATCAAGAAACCTGTACTTTAATCTTTGTTCTTCACCTGCAAGAAGATGTTTGTCAAGCTCTATTGGCAGAGGAGTAGCAGAAGGATTCAAAATTTCAAGCTTTGAAGCATGAACTTCTATTTTACCAGTACCAATATCATTGTTTTCAGTACCTGTTGGTCTTTTGGCAACCTTTCCTTCAATCAATACAACAAATTCTTTTCCAAGCTTTTCAGCAATTTTGTGAGCTTCTTTTCCATCTTTTGGATTAAACACAACCTGTGTTATACCATACCGGTCCCTTATGTCAATAAAAATCAGGCTTCCATGGTCTCTTCTTTTAGCAACCCAGCCCTGCAACACTGCCTTTTTGCCAATGTTTTTTTCAGAAAGCTGTCCACAGGTATTAGTTCTCTTCATAAAAATCACTTAGATTAATGAAAAATTACTAAAAAACGGTTATAAAGCTAATTGTTGCCCAAACAAAAGGATTAAACTTATACATAATTATCTCTTTCCTTCCCATTCGTCCAAAAATTCTTTTACAAACTGCTCGGTGAATTCGTGCCTGTGCTTTGCAATCTTTTGCGCTGTTTTTGTATGAAAGCTTTCTGGCTTTAATTTAATTATTTTTTCTCGAAAGTGGTCTATTCCAGAAGGA
>DAOWAC010000090.1 GCA_030634785.1 Chloroflexota bacterium
ATTGAATCCTGTCCAATTCCAAGACAGCCACTAAAAGCAATAACAGCAATCAATAAACATGCAATAAAAATTCCCTTTGTCATAAACTAAAAGAAAGGCGGAAATTGTATTTAAATCTTGCCTTATTTTAAAGCTTGCCAGATTGCCTTTTATCTGCAAAAAACAGCACGGCAAGAACTGATAAGGCAAGTAATGGAATAAAGACAAAATCAAGCTCTGGAACAGGAGGCGGCGTGATTAAAACAAGGGTTAAGGTTTTGAGCTCTTGCCCGTCAGACAATCCGTCAGTATTATTGTAAACAGTTGCATAAAAAGAATAAAGGCCTGCCTCCCATGATCCTGGAATTGTAAAAGTAAGAGTATGATCAGTACTGTCTCCAGCAGAACCCAACGGATTCAAATTAGTACTTGTTGCAGTATTAGTATCCAGTACTACTCCTTTGCTGTCCTTAATAACAATTGTAAGTGTTTCATCACCAGCATCACTACCAATGTTTCTAATTCTTACAACAGCTTCAACATCAACCGAATCAGCAGCCTTAACAGAAACCAAAGAAATTGACTCACCAGTATCAGCATCAACCAAATCAAACAAAACAATCTGAAACTCTGCTGCAGCAAAAGCACTGCCTGCAAAAAGCAATGTTAAAACAAACAGCAGGAAATAAACTTTTTTCATGCAATTAAAAAGAGAGCAGAGAAGTATTTAAAGTTTGACAAAAGCCCTGGCTTTGTGTATTAAGTCCTTCTTGTGTAGAAAGTCGGAAGCTTGTGTAAAAAGTATTTGGAAATGCAATCAAGGTAATAACGGAATAGGTGGGTATTTTTAATAAGAAAAGTGTTGGTGTTATACTTATGTTCAAAGATAGATGCTGTCCTAAATGTAGCACAAGGATAGAAGGAAAAGAAAAACATTGCCCAAAATGTGGAACAAGAGTAGGCAGAGAAAGTGCAACCCCCGAATTTCCCGGAAGTTATAAGGGATATATTAAAAAATAGGGATAAATAGCACTTTGCTCTTATATTTGGTTTGGGTCGTCCACCCAAAATCTTATTTCCCATTGTTTTCGTGGTGGTCTTTTTCTTTTTGTTTCTTTACTTTTGTGTGTTCCGTTTTCAATGGTGTTTTTATCTAAAGTAATATATTGGTCACATTTGTCATCTTTATTAAAGTGAACAATGTAAAGCCAGAAATTTTCGTTATCCTTAAATGCGGTTATATTTTCATCATTCATTTGCACAAAACGGTCTGTTCCTGTTCTGCCTTTAACTTCTATTTTTCGGTCTTTGGATAGAATGTCATAACCCTTATGGGTTTCATCTTTGTCCACCCTTTTTATAAATTGCTCTTTATTCCTTTCACGTTTTTCAACTTCATTCATAGCTTCATCTCTTACTTTGTTCCTATCCATATTATTCAAACCTCATTTTCTTTTTTTTGTGTAAAAAGTCTGCTCCCTGTGTATAAAGTGGGCTTCAATGCCTACTTTTTACACAAAGCCCTAAAAGCTTGCCCATCTTGCAAGTTCCTGCATTGCATTAATGTCCTGGTCTAATGCAACAAGTCTTTTTTTCAATTCGTCAATTTTGCGATTACTTTGTTCCATTCTAAATTTTTGTAAGAGGTCAGCATATTGTGCAACCTTTTTGTTTTTCTTATAAACAATGCTTTCATTAACAGTTTGCACTAATTGTTTTCTGTAATCAATGTCTGAAACAAATGTTTTAACCATTGGTTTCCATCTTGAATCGGCAACAAGGTGAACAGGAAGGCTTACTTTTGCTGAATCAGCTTTGTAATCTTTGTCAACCGCACATTTTGCCAAATGCTTCCAGTACAATGGTTCCTTCAATTTTTTGAAATTGTTGACTTTGTGATAGCTTTTTGCACCATTAAATTTTTTCTGCCAGCTTACAAGCCTGGTATCATACTGATTATACAAAGACCTTGTTTCATCAATTTTTTTTCTCAAATGCATTTTTGTAGGATATAATAGTTTTGGCCAGGCATTTTCAGCCGGTGCAATATGAAGAACACCTCCTTTTGCCAAATAATGCTTTAAGGCAACAACTCTTGCAGCCTCCTTTTCAATATTAAGGTCGGCAGGCAGCATTTTTTGCAATTGCCCAAAAGAACTTACAAGATCTTTTCTCATGTAAAAATTAGGGGTGGCGCAGGTTAAAAAGCTTTTTCTACCAGAAGAATTTTCAAAAAGGAAGGAATTTGAAAACTTAGGGAATTTGAAAAGGAGTTGATGTATTATGTTTCCAGGAATGAAAGGAATGGATCCAAAAGCAATGCAAAGAATGATGAAACAAATGGGCATAAAAAATGAAGAAATGGAAGCCGACAGAGTTATAATTGAAGGAAAATCAAAAAAAATAATTATTGAAAATCCAAGCGTTAATATTGTAATAATGCAGGGAAAGAAAACCTATACAATAATGGGTGACGAAACAGAAGAAGAAAAAGGAATAAGCAAAGAAGACATTGATATGGTTGTCAAACAGGCAAATGTTGATGAAAAAAAAGCAGAAGCCGGACTCAAAAAAAATGAAGGAGACATTGCGGCAACAATACTGGAATTAAAAGGCGAAGATTAATTGCAATCAGTTTTCAATTACCTGAGCTGATTGAACAATGCCTCTTACAAGAACATAATCAACATTGGCATTTACTGTGTCGCCAATTGAATGACCTGTTTTAAGCACTGATTGTATAAGGCCTGTGTTAACAGAATAAGAAAGTTCTGAATCAGGATCTGACAATTTTTGCACTGCAAGTTTTCCTGACTGGGTTATTTCTGCAGAAAGACCTTTTGATTTAAGCAAAGTAATTAAGCTAAGGGCAGCCTGTGTGGAATTGTTTGATTCAAGTTGAACTTCGCCTGATATCAGTTCAGTAATTTCTTCAACCACTGCTTCGATTTCAAGTTCTTCAAGTGTTGATTCAATTAATTCTTTTTTTTCTGAAAAAGAATTGCTTGAAATTTCTTCAAAGGAAACTTCTGCAGTCAAAGGATTGTTTTCAACTGAAACCGCGCCTGCATTAATATCATTTAAGAAAATTTCAAGCTCTGAAAATTTTGCGTCCTCAATTTCTTCACCGTTTATTGAAAGTTTTGCCTCAGCTTCAGTCATGTAAATACTTGCAGTATTCACATCATCAATTGCAATAATTTCTTCCTCAAGAGAAAAAAGAGAATCTATAAGAGTGTAAGGCAATATTGCTTCAAAAAATAAAGTGTTTTCAAGCGAAGCAATTTCTGCTTCGAGTCTTGTGCTTTTTTCAACAGGTGCCGCAGTAATGTTTTCTTCTTCAAATGCCATAATGTTTGTTGCGTCATCTCCAATAAAAGTTGCTGTAATTGACACAGTTAACTGGTCGCTTTCCAAAGTGTCAAAATCAACAAGGGCTTCACTAATGTTTTCAGAAAATTTATATGTTTTAGAAAGTCCAAGAGCAGTATTCTCACTTTGCATTTCAATTGTTAAAGGCAGTTCAATCAAAGCAAAAGTATAACCGTCAATATACTCCAAAGAAGTTTCTTCTTCAAGTTTTTCAATTACAAAACCAAGATTTAGGTCGTTGTCAAAACTTATTTCGGCAACGTAAACATAGCCTTTTCCAAGAAGAGTATAGGAAGATTGTTCAAACCCTGCATTGACCCTTTTGATTCCTTCAATTGCATAAATACTGCTATTTATTGCAGCAAGGTCTGTTTCATTTGTTTCTGCCTGAATCCTCATTGTAGGAAGCATTTGGTCAACCCTTACTTCAATATCTTCTGCAACAAAATTAATTGCTGTCGGAGGCAAAACAGGTTGGTCTCCATTATTAGGATTCTGGTTCTGGTCAGGAAAACTGTAAAAGGCAGTAAATCCAACAATTGAACCAATCATTAGAATAGAAATAAAAATTGAAAAAATTGTTTTAGTATCAAACTTCATAAAAAAACCTCTTTTCAAAGTGAATTAGAAAGGAAAAAGATAATAAAGTAAGCTATTGGTTAGATTTTTTACTATAATTATTAGAAAAGAACAATACAGCAAGAACTGACAAAGCAAGCAAAGGAATAAAGACAAAATCAAGCTCTGGAACAGCAGCAGGCTGTCCTACTGTAAAAAACACGGATTCAGTATCATGCAGCACATCAGGCACACCAACCTCATATGCTTCCACAACAAGCTGGTAGGAACCCGAAGGCAAAGCAGAAAGGTTAAGGACAGAAGCATCAACCCAAACACCAGTGCCAAGA
>DAOWAC010000026.1 GCA_030634785.1 Chloroflexota bacterium
ATGCAAAAACGCCTGCAAGTATGATAAACGCTGTTTTGATATTCTTGTGCATTTTGTATTACCCCCCTAATGGTGTGTTAGGTAAAAGTGTTATTAATTCTTTTCGCCAGGCATTACCCTGTGCACAAATATGAATCCATTACTATAAACCTTGTCAAGAGGATAAAACTCTATTATACCATATTTTGGCTTGCCTCCAATCGCCTGCCGATGAATGTAATCAACCTGATTAAAGACATGGGTAATTCCGTATTTTTCAAGAACTGAGTAATTTTTAGTTTCAAGGAAATTATATGCGTCCAAAAGCTTTTCTTCATCAGCATATTCAACCCTTAAGTCCGCCAAAGCACCACGTCCTGCAACAGAAGTTATATCATGACCAAACATTGGATCTGCAAGCACTCTTGAATCAGTACTTGTTCTTTGTTCAATAAATGATACAGGAGTAGTAACAATTTCGTGAACATTAAGATAAGACATTCCAAATAAAAGAAATCCAAATGCTGCAATCAAAAGGAAAGCAGTAAGTCTTTCAGGAATAGGATTTTTAAGAGCGTCCTTTGGAAATGTAACAGCAATCAGCAATGCAAGAGTTGTTGTTGTTAAAATATTCCACCTGTAAATAATAAAAAGCTGTATTAGACTGCCAAGTATAAATCCTGCAAGAAGTTTTTTTGAATAAAAATCAGTGCAGGTTCTTCTTTTTACAATGTCAACAACAGCGAATAGAAGAAAAAATGCAAGGATTGCAACAATGTCAATAAACCAGTAATAAGCACTGTAGTCTATGAGATAACCCCATTCTTCAGGGCTTGCCTGGAATGGAAGACCATAAAGCAAAAGATTTGGAATCATTAAAATTAATGTAAAAATTAATGCAAAGCCAAATGTTTTTGCAAGCTTTTTCCAGTCAACCTTTTTTGCAATGATTGCATAAAACAAAGGGAAAAATATTAAGAGAGGAAATTGTATAACCGCTGTTATTGCAAGGAAAAATCCAACCACAATACTTTTTCTTTTACTGCAAAGTAATGCAAGTGCAATTATGAAAAATGAAAAAGAAAATACATGCCTTGGAGAATAACACATTGCTGAAAGAAGGAAGCCGCTCATTGCAGCAAGTAATGAAAATAGTGCAATGCGCTTGTTTTCAATCTTGAGAGATTTTCCAAGGAAAAATAATGAAACTAACAAAAATGCATTTGACAGGACAAGCATTGCTGCATAAATTTCCTGATCTTCAAGACCGGTAATCCAGCTTACACCAGATTCCAAAAAGAAATAACCAGGTGCAAACGAATAGGTTCTTCCAAAATATGCAAGCTCGTCCCATACAGGAACTGAATCCTGTGCAACTATCATTGCAGATTGCCTTTCATAAAACTTGTTCCAATAAGTTACCTCAGTAAATGAAAAGACATGAAAGACAACAGGAACAAGAAGGAAAAGACAAACTGCGACTGCAATTAATGGAGTAATTTCAACTGCCTTTTTTTTCAAAAATTCTTTTTTAATGTTTTTTCTAAAAAGCAAAAGCACTGCAAGCACTATTGCAGTAAAGCACCCTGCTACTGAATAAAAGTTTAGGACCCCAAGATAGTTTAATGAAAAGACAAGCAGGATTATCAAAGCAAAAGAAACTGCCATGCTTAATGCGGTCTTTTCAAAAAAGCCACGTTCTGAAAAAAGACCGCAGGCAAAAACAATCATTCCAAAAACGAGCAAGATAAGTCCAAGAGGAAAAGGAATTGCAGGCGTTGCCTGTTTTTCAAAACTTTTTTCCACAGTTTTTCCGCCAATGAAAAGACTTACAATATTTTGCCCTGATTCCATTTTTATTTTTTCTGAAAAAAACTGTTCCTCTCCAATTGGATAAACTGTGTGGTCAAGTTCTCCATTAACCATTATTTCAACAGGCCTGACAAACCCTGTATCAAAATCTTTTACAGAAAAATTTACAAGATCCTCGTCCAATGAAACATTTTCAACCAAAACATCTTTTACAAAAGGCTTTGCTCCGTCAATTTTTTCAAGATGGAAGAAAAGATTTTTGCCAAATGCAAGAACCTCAATTCTGTTATCGCCTGTTTGCAAAGCAGCTGTTGAAAAGCAAACTGTTTTTTCAAAATCTTTTCCTACCGCGTCAAATTCTTCAAAAAATAATGGAGTGTCTTCACTAAGAATTCTAAGCACTACTGTTTCGGCAAGAATGTTTTCAGGAATGTGAAAATTCATTTTTACACATGCTTCTTCACCATTGTAAGCCTTTGAAGTATATTCTTCCAAAAAAACGCTAGTACTTGAAAATGCAACTATTGGAAAAGAATGCCATACAGGCACAAGCAATGCTGCAACAAGAACTATTATAAAAAGAATTAATGCCGCAATTGGAATCTGACGGATTTTAAGGCTCATAAAAACGATATCTCCTTAGAATTAAATAGACTTAAACAGTAATTTAAAGCTAATCCCACAGGCAAACAACAAAAAATCGCTTTACAGAAAAAGAGCAATTAAGAGGGGTTTTTGTTAAAACAGACACCGCTTCAAAAGACTATTTGACAAAAAAAAGCATAAAAATGACCCTTTAAGAGCTAAAATCGACATCTTTAGCCAGTAAAGTTGTCTACAATAGCATTTGTCCCAGCTATAATTTCTTCACTGTTTTCAAACATTATTTGCAAGGCAAGGAAGCTTGTATCACCAATATCATCATTTGTTTTTGGCTTTACAACAAGCTTGTTTTTGCTTATTTCAATAACAGGCCTTGACAGGGTTTTGTCAGGAGATTCAATAAGAATTATTGCACCATTTTCAGGAGAAAGATATTCAAGACATTCTTCTGTAGAAAGCTGTTCAGCCCGAGTAACATTACCATAATTAGTAAGACAATATATAAAATTTCCTTCATCGTTATAAACCCTGAAAACCTGGATGGCTTTGTGACCATTACCTATAAAAACAGCCTGGAACAAATTCAGCCCATTAAGCATTTGGTGATCAACGCTTTTGGCTTTTTCATTTATCAGCGGACTTATAATGAAGGTCTCATTTTCTGCAAACTCAGGAAAAACTTCAATTGGGTTTCCTTCAGAAGTTATAAGAACTCCTTTAACCAACAGACCATTTTGCAAAGGAACAAATGCAACAATTACAATTGCAGCAATAAGCACCAGTACAACAACCAATAATGGCATGATAAAACGTTTATCCATAAAGAAAATTAAAAGCAAAAGAAATAAAAACTAACACAAAAACAAAGTAAACTTATACATAACGAGTTTGGTTTAATTAAAAAATTCGTAAAAAAATAAAAAAAGGAAAAAATTGGGTTTTTTCAAACCCAATGTTTTCATTCAATTATGACATCATGTCCAGTGCGCTGATTAGCTCTTGTGCTGCTGACTTAGTGTCAAGTGCAGTGTATCCTGCGACAACAATGTTGCCGTTTGATAGGACTTCTGCTACTTGTTCACCAGGAGCAGTTAAAGCTTCCTGCAATGTTGAACCGTCGTTCAGTACGACATTCTCTGCCAACTTGTTAACAAGGTAACCACCTACGATTATGTGGTTTCCTGCTGGAGATGGTGAGTCTGTGTAGACCAACTGGTTTACTGGAACTATCTGTGGGTATGTTGCACCTTCAATAGTACATGTACCTGCAGTGTAGTTGATATTTTCTACAGTGATGTTCTTTCCACCAATGTTTACAGTTTCTCCTGATACAACGCCTTCTGAAGTTTCTCCACCTTCAATTGACTGTGTTGCGCCTTCACCCATAAGGGTTAAGCTTAGGTAGAGTTGTGCTTCTGGAACAGTGATTGTTGCTGTTTCAAGATCGTCTGTCAATACAGCCTTTGCACCAAAGTTTGTCCACATAGCATACAATGAACTGTCTGAATCAGTTCTTGCAGTCAAAATCTGTCCAGGTTGTACCGATACTGTTGATGTGAAGTATGTATCGATATAGTTGACATCTGTAGTGTAGTTGTCAATTGCTGGACTCTGTGGATACTGCATCAGATTATCTGTTGATGTATCAACATATACCCTGAAGTTGTCTTCCCACTGGTTTGCAGCTGCTTTTGCACTGAAAACTGCAACTATATAGTCACTGTCTGTTGGGTCGTTTCCAAATGCTTCTTCGTCAGGCCAGTAGAATGGGTAGAAATAACCATCAGCATCGTTTGTTACTGTGCCAGTAGTTATGTCACCTTTTTCTCTATAGTCTGTTCCAACAAAGTTAGCGTCTGCAGAACTGAATGTGTTACTGAAGTCAGTGTCGTGATCCAACAGCAAATAGACAGCAGTATCTGAATTACTGTAATACTGTCTGTATTTATATGTGTCTACGAAACTTCCTGCCTTAGTGAAATATATTGGTATATCACCAGGAGTTCTAGCTGCGTTGGTGTCATCAAAGAACACTGCTTCTGTTTCGAAAGCTGGATTACCAAGCACACTTGTGTTTGTTGTTGCGCCAACTTGTAGATATGTAGCACCTGTATCGCCTGATCCCCAAGTTGTTGAACTATAGTGACAGTTTCCGTCAGCTCTCAATGTTGCACCGTTGACATCCAATGTGTTTAGATCGGCTACTACGCTGTACTGTACACCATTTAGGTCTATAGTAACAGCAACATTTGCTGCATTGGTGATATCTATTAAAGCAGCATCTGTTGATATATAGTCAATTGCTCCTAGTGGGCTGAAATCAACTAATGCACCGTTCAGATAGTTTCCGTCATAGATATCGAACTCTACATAGCCTGCTGTTGGTAGAGAACATTTAGCAAAGAAGTCTACTCCGCCAATACTCCACACTTGCTCTGAAGCATTGTTTGTTACAACGCTTGGCACTTGTGTCCAGAATGGAATTGTTCTCAACGTATCTTCTGAATCTCTGTAAACAATATTTTTGTTTCCATAGATTATAGTCGTCAAGTCCTGATCCATCTTGAATCCAGTCAACAGTAATTTGACAAAGTCGTAACCAAGTGCATCTTCTTCACCCTGTAGGAAGTGAGCTACGTCACCACCGGCTGCGGCTGCTTCTACACCTGCTTCGGTTAGACTACTAGTCTCAGTCCAAAGTGGGTTTGTCAAATTCCATGTTTGCATTCTGTTCTTAACTGCTATAGCAGTTACTGTTTGAACACCAACATTTGTTGGAGTAGCAGTTGCATTGGCATCTGTTGTGAATGTTGATGACCAATAATATGTTGATGTATCCGTGTTTGTTGAGTCGTATGGATATATCTTATTATTTGCCAAATTCACAACGTTCTTTCCAACAACCATAGTCATTACACCACGGCTTGTAGTTGGCTCAACGTTAATTTCTGACACATATACAACTGTTGACAATGCATAGTCTCCTGATGCGTCAAGGAATGTATCGTTAAGATATGATCCTGAACCAACAGTCTGACTGTCAACAAGGTTTCCTTCTGCATCATACAAATCAAACCTTGCTTGGTAGGTTGCTGTACCAGAAGTCTGTGTTACTGAAGCCAGTTTTACAGACATTTCTTCTCCGGCATATGAAGCCTTTCCAACAAGACCTGGAATTGTATCTCCTTCGTTGTACGTTGCTTTTGCAGACTCTTTTATCAGCTTTATCTGCTGAGTTGAGCTAATCATGTCACATTCTTGTACAGTGAACTCTTCACCCAAGAACGGAATTATGACATTGTCTGAGGAACCGTCTGTGAACTTCAACGCTTTATTGTCGCCGTCCCTACAAGGAATTCCATCACCTAAGTCAAGAACATAGTTGAAGTCTCCTTCAGCCTGCATGTAACCTACAATGTCCTTAATTTGTTTGTTTTTGACAAATCTGACATCTGTATTAATTCCGATAGATTCCTTCATGTTTGTGTTATATGAAGAGCCATTATATCTATAGCTCTTTGATGCATTATACAAGAATGGCAACTGTCCGTTTGTCGGTGCCTTTACGAATTCAGATACCGATGCAGTGTTGTTATCAAACGCATAGTTACTTCCTGAATATGTTTTTGCGTATTCTGTGCTATAAGTTGATGATCCGCCAATAGCCAAGTCGACTGTTAAGTCGGTTGGTGTGGCTGTACCTTCTCCGCCTGTTAGCGATGTTTCAACTGTAGCTAACTGTGCAACTCTTGCGGCAATATTACCTGCCCAAACAAGGTCACTTGCTGCTGCAGCATTTCCTGCAACAATATTAACTACTGGTGAACCATTTGCTCCAATGACATCAGATTTTGAGATGTCCATTGCAGCTGCCAATGGCATGAGGGCTGAACCAACTAAAGCTCCACCTACTGCGATTGCAGCAAGTTTTTTTATGCTTAATCCTTTCATATGTTGTTTCACCTCTTTTTTTTACAAAAAATAAGTCTAGGTGCACCATTCACGATCGTGTTTTTTTTTTTCGAAAAGGCACTATGTTGTCTAGCTAGACTCATAACCTAATAACATGAGCATATTTAAATACTTTTCGCTTGCCAAAAAGACTTAAAAGGGCTCCTTTCAGCCAACAAGGGCAAAATTACCCCTTTTGCAGAAAAGAGCTTGTACAATTGTCGAAGTATGATTTTTTTCCACGTTTGACGAAAAAAAATTGAATTTGTTTGCATTATTTTGCCTGCATAAATTTCTACAAAGATTTGCTTTATTTGTATAATTCAGTATTGAATTTTTCAAGATCGTCTCGCTTCATTAGCTTGTGAATTGCAGTACTGTACTTTTGCACCATATCAGCAGCTTCCATTAACCCATCCTGAAGGTCGTGTGCAGAAAACTCTATTTTTGCAGGTTTTACTACTTCAACACTGCTTGGACCGTAAAAGAACATAAATCTTATCAAAGAAGCAAAATCTTTTACGCTAAAATTTATCTCAAAATAAGTTGAATAATATTCTCCCAATTTTTCAATAGGAGCCTTGTCAAGGTTGTAAAGAGTAAAACTTTTGTCTTCATTCATTGCTTCTTCAAGCTTGACAACCTGCTTTTTTAAAAGCTCTTCTTCAATTGCCTGCATTTCAATAAAAGCTCTTATTCTAAGCTTATTTATGTCAGATTCCGCTATTTTCTTGCGTTTTTGGACCTCTGAAGCAATATTTTTCTTAAGAGCATATTTGGTTGGAAAACCCTGCTTTTCAATAACCCCTAACTTCATCATTGCCTTTAACTCGTCAGTAAGCTTATTGAACGGAATATTAAGCTGTGAATTCAAATCATCTGGTGTTTTAGGACCATGAATTAAAAGCAACGCAATCCTTTTTTGCTCATCACTAAATCTTGCCATGCAAAAATTTAGGCTGGAAAAATTTTTAAACTCAACACAGACAGGTTTTTTTAAAACACAGCAAAGTTTTCACATACAATTCACTTAAAATTTGTTTTGCATATAAATTAACACATGATAAACATTCCTTTGCTTAACATTCCAGTACCTGATACAGTACTTGACGACATTGGAAATAGTGCAGCAGGAGCAGCAGAAAGTGCAGGAAGTGCAGCATTAAGCATTGCAGGAAACCCGCTTCTTTTAGTAGGCGGAATAGTTCTTGTAATTGCCGCACTTGTAATATTCTTCTTTTTAAAAAAAATAATAATAAACAGCATTCTTGGAATTGTAGCCTGGGCAATTTTAACATTTGTCTTTCAGGTAGAGCTTCCATTTATTCCAAGCCTTGCAATAAGCGTTATCTTTGGACTAGCAGGAATCGGAGCAATGCTGGTAATGAAATTCTTTGGAATGTTTTAGAAAATTGCTTCAAACAAAATTACTATTTTAATCAGAAACATTTCCCAAATAAACAAATTTCAATCCTGCTTTTTCAGCAACTTCCTTTGCCTTGCGCAACTTACCCAAATCAGTTGGAGGCAAATAATCCAATTTATACCGAGGCCAAAAACAAGAAAAATGCAGAGGAATTTTTTTATCAACCCCTGCAACAAATTCGGCTACATCCTTGAAGTCTTCTTCACTATCATTAAAGTCTGGAACCAAAAGATTTGTTACCTCTAAATGAATTTTCTTTTTATGCAAATACGAAATGTTTTCTTTTACAAAATCAATGTTTGCATTGCCAACAACTTCTTTGTAAAATTTTGCATTTCCTTTTAGATCAACATTGATTGCATCCAAAAAAGGCGCAATTTCATCAATGCATTCTTTGGACATATATCCATTGCTTACCCACGCGTTATACAGTCCTTTTTTGTGCGCTAACTTCATTGTATCCAAAGCATATTCTGCAAAAATTGTCGGCTCGGTATAAGTGTAAGCAATTCCCTCCACACCTGCTTCCAGAGTTTGCTTTACAATTTCTTCAGGAGACGTAAACGGTACAGCCAAAATTGCCTCTTCACTCCTTTCCTGTGAAATTTGCCAATTTTGACAATGCTTGCACATAAAATTGCAGCCATAAGTACTAATTCCCAAACACCTGCTTCCTGGTTTAAAATTAAACAAGGGCTTTTTTTCAATCGAATCAATTGACATTGTAATAGTTCTGCCATAAACAAGCGAATACAACTTGCCGTCAATATTCTTTCTTACACCACACTGGCTTCCGCCTTTTTCAGAAATAGTACATTCTCTCATGCAAAGATTGCATTTTACCAAATTATCCTTTAGCTTTTTGTAAAACATTGCCTCATGCAATTCTGTCATAACTATATCCTTTTATAGAAAGTAATTAACAATATATTTACATGACACCAAAAAAACCAGTCCATACTAAAAGTCAAAAAAAAGGAAACCGCCACAGACCAAACACTAAGCAAACAAAAGTTAAGCCCAGAACAGAGAAAAGGTTTGCAAAAGTACTGCAAAGCAAAACCCAACCCCTTTCAGCACAAAGCGTGCACAGTATTGCAAAAAAAATTTACGCAGAATACCATTGGAAACCAGACGCAGACCACAAAACTCCGGAAAAGGCAGTGAATGCAATGTCAGAAGCATTACTAAATCTTTACGCACAGGCTTTGAACATTAGAACAGGGCAAAAAATTAATGCAAGACAGTTTGCAAACGCAATTAGATTAATAAAAATTACAAACTCTGAAATGAAATTTGGAATAGAAAAAACAAGGCGAATTTCAGAAAAGCTCGCCAATGGAAAAACAACAGCATTGCTTGAAAACCTTGAAAAAATTGCATTCGAACAAGCAAGCGGGCAACTTTTAAAAAACTACAATAAAGAAATAAAAAACCATGAAACGCAACACAAGCACGAGTATTGGAAAGACAACTTGGGAAGGAATAGAAAAATTCCATTGAAAGACCTTGCAAAGCTTGTGAACTTTGCAAGCCATAAAACCGCAACGCGATTGTATGAAACCAATAGTGTGCTAAGGCTCTGGCTTGGAAAAAAAATAATTTAATCTGATTAAAATGACTAAAAGAATATGGAAAAAAGGCAGTGCAGGAAAAAAGGCTTTGGCAAAAAGTGCAAGCAGAATGGCCCGCGACCTGATAAGATGCAACAGCCCAGAAGCCCTTAACAGATACCTTTCAAACAAAACACAGAAACAGCTTCAAGAATTAAAAAACAAAAAAATGATTCAAGCAAAAATGAGCCAAAAAAGAGCACA
>DAOWAC010000134.1 GCA_030634785.1 Chloroflexota bacterium
ACAATGAGCAGTTTGCCAGAAGTTTGGGGAAAAATTCCTACGCTTTTGCAAAAGGTCTTGTTTGTCCTGAAAAAGGAGTGCGTGCTGGACTACCTGTTTACACCTTTGCGTGGGGTCTTGGAAAAAATGCTGGTTTTTTTGCGCAGGGTCTCGGCAAGGATGTTAAATTCTTTGCTCAGGGTCTTGGAGAAAATGCTGGCTGGTTTTCCGAAGGACTTCTTCACTATGGCTATGGTCCGGCTGTTGAATCTTTTGCCAAAGGCCTGAATGAGAATGCAGTATTATTTGCAGATGGTTTGGGTTCAAAAAATTGCAAACTGTTTGCCAAAGGCTTGGGCAAAACAAGTGGTTTGTTTGCTGAAACCCTAAAATCTTTCGAAGTTGACAGCAAGACTATTGCTGCCTTAACAAAATAAAAAAATAAAACTTTTCGCTTTAATAAATTACTATTTAATTCTTTTTTGGTTATTACATAATAGGTTTTTGGATGACTTTACCTTCAAGAGAAGAATGCTTTGCGCTTTTAAAAAAATACAATGTTCCCAAACACATTATCCTGCATTCAATTGCAGTTGAAAAGCTTGCTGTTTTGCTTGCAAAAAAATTCAACAAAGCAGGAATTAAAGTTGATACTGGACTTGTAAGCAGAGCTTCTTTGCTGCATGATATTGACAAACTACAAACATTAAAACCGGGCTTTGAACATTTGCACAGCAAGCTAAGCAAAGAAATTCTTGAAAAAGAAGGTTTTCCATTGCTTGGCAAAATTGTTTCAAGGCACTTGCTTGAAAATATTCTTGAAGAAAACGCTTTTGAAAACTGGGAAGAAAAGCTCTTGTTTTATTCAGACAAAAGAGTTAATCATGACAAAACAGTTTCCTTAGATGAACGTTTTGAATATCTTCTTGAAACATATGGGAAAGAAAAGAAAACTTTTGACAGGATTACAAAATGCAAACCAAAAGTTGAAGAACTTGAAAAAGAAATCTTTTCAAAGATTGACATCACACCTTCTTTAGAGGGATTTTAATGCACCCTGTTTTTTTGTTTCCTCTAATAACCGGATTGCTTTTTGCAATTGGCACAGTCTTTGACAAATACATTTTGGAAAATAAGATGCAGGATTCAACATCTTTCTTTTTCCTGCAGTCATTTCTTGCAATGGCGCTTTATCCTGCTCTCTGCATCCTGATTTTTGGCCTGCAATTTCCAAGCATTTTTACATTGTTGCTTATCATGTTTGCCGCGATTTTGGCAAATGTTGGATTTTTCTTTTACTTTTTTCTTGTAAAAAACTACGACCTTTCAAGCGTTGGTCCTTTGACTCAAACAAAGCTTTTGTTTGTAATTCCGCTTGCGTTCATTTTTCTCGGCGAATTTTATGGTTTGAAAGAATTTGGTTTAATGGCTTTGATTTTTGCAGGAGCTGTTTTGACAACCTATTCAAAACAGATTTCACTCAAAGCACTTTTGCTGAATAACAGGCTTTTGATGCTTGCTTTGTTTATGAGCCTAAGCTGGGCTTTGGCAGACTTGCCTGTAAAAGCAATTGTTACAGAAATTGGTTCGCCTTCTTTTATGACATGGCGTTATATTCTCACACTTCCGGTGATTGCAATTTTTGCAATTTTCTTATTCAAAGGAACTGCAAGAAAAGCGTTTGTGCAAAACTTTCATAGAACAATTCCCTATGCTTTTATTGCATCGCTTATTGGTTTTGTAGGAATGATGCTTCTTTTTTCTGCATATGAATTTTCTTACACGATTCCAAGTGCTCTTGTACTAAGCCAAGCAGCCTTTGTTTTCGCTCTTGCGTTCATAATTTCAAGAATCAAAAGCAGTATTGTAGCGGAAAAGGAAGCCTTGAAAGTTTACGCTGTAAGGCTTATTGGAGTCCTTTTAATCATTTCCTCAATATATTTTTTAATAACAGGAAACATGGTGTTTTGAATGAGTGAAGAAAATAAGGATTATGTGATTGCTCCAATAAAACAGAAGAAAATAAAGGTTCAGGAACGAAAACTTGCAAAGAAAACTAAGAGACCAAAGCGAAGGTATATTTTGTTCAGTCTTACCCCCATTCCAAAAACAGGCAAGCAAGCTTTTGATTTGATTATTGGACAATTTCCGCAGGATGAAAGAAAAGAACTTGGAACTTGGTTTATTGAATTTATTCCAGAAACAGGTCAGGGAATTATGAGGTGCAAACTCGCGTCACTTGAAAAAGTAAAAAAAGTCCTGAACAAAATTTCTGGAACAAAAACTCTAAAAACAAGTGGCACTTTGAAGGCGCTAAAAGGTAAATAACGAGCAAATTTTAGCTTTTAACAACCTTTTTATAACTTCCGTTATTAAAATTATAAAGTAGAGGAAAGAGAGAAAAAAAGGAATTTTTTGAGGGATTTTTGATGTATCCTGGTTCTAGAAAAAGCAGTGCGTATGACCGAGTTAGCACCATGTTCAGCCCTGATGGTCGATTGGACCAGGTTGAGTATGCAAGCAAGATTGTGGAACAGGGAACGCTTGGGCTGGCACTTGCTTACAACAACGGCGTGCTTTTTGGAGCAAACAAAAATATAACAAGCAGGCTTTTGAAGCCAAACAGCATTGAAAAAATTTTCAAAATAGACCATCAC
>DAOWAC010000078.1 GCA_030634785.1 Chloroflexota bacterium
ACTTGTTTATCACTATTCCGCATTCAATTCCGAAATGTCCTGTCATTTGCAGTGCCCTTTTAAGGTCGGAAAGCCCTGATGGGGTTGGCTCCGTAACTCCTATAACAAAGTCGCTTCCGACAACGGATGCAATTACCGGGCAGCCTATTCCTGCTGCTGCATCAATGACCATAATTTCAGCATTCTTGCCTTTTTCTTCCGCAAGCTTTCTTACCTCTGCCACTACTTTGCCTGAACCAGACTCGCCCATTTCAAGCTGTCCTGAAACAATTCCAAAACCGTATTTTGTTTTGCCAAAGCCGATTTTTGCATTTTGCACTTTTTCAAGGCTTATTGCCTTTTCAGGACAAACTATTTCACAGGCACCACAGCCCTCGCAGGAAAACAAATCAAAAACAGGCTGCTTTTTTTTCTCATCCCATTTGATTGCCTTAAAGTAACAGCTTTCAACACATTTTCCGCAGCCACTGCATTTCGTTTCATCAAGCTTGGCTTTTTCGTTTGTTGAAATTTTTTCCCATTCCTCAAAATCTTTTTCCCTTAATCCAAGCACGAGAGCAAGGTTTGAAGCGTCAACGTCACAATCGGCACAAACAACCTTGTGTTTCTCGCTAAGCAACACTGCAAGCGATGCAGCAATGCTGCTTTTGCCTACTCCTCCTTTTCCGCTTAAAACTGTTATTTTTTTCATTTAACCAGCTCTGCAAGTGTATTAATACTTTCATGCCTTACAGGAATTCCTTTGCTGTAATTTTCTATTATCTTCTTGCTGTAAGGTATTTTTGATGCAATCTTTTTGCCATTGCGTTTAGCAACTTGTTCAATCAGCTTTTCTTTGCCTTCTTCAAACCTGTTCAAAACAATTTCAAATTTTATGCCAAGCTTTTTCAAAAGCTTCATAATCAATTCAAGGTCGTGTTTTCCTAATGGCGTTGGTTCCGTGACTGCCAAGGCAATGCTGCTTCCTTCCAATGCGGAAATCACATCGCAAAGGGTTCCGGCAGCAGTGTCAAACAAAACAAAATCGTATTTTTTCACAATTTTTTTAACCTCTTCTTTTAATGCATTAACAACGAATTCGGAAACAGCCTCATTTACTTTCAACTCTCCTGAAACAAAATCAATGCCGTGGCCTTTTCCCTTAAAAACGGTGCCAATTTCTTTTTTACTCCATCCGACCGCATTTTGCTGGCAAGCCAAAACACAGGTTCCGCATCCATTGCATTGCTGCGGCAAGAAAACAGGCTGTTTTCCTTTCAATGCAAAAATTGCATGCGTTTTGCACACCTGTGCGCACTTTCCGCACTTAACACATTTTTCAAAATCCCATTTTGGAATCCTTTGAAAAACTTTTTTCAAGGGCTTTCTTTCAATGCCTAAAAGCAAGTGGTCGTTGGGGCAGTCAACATCTGCGTCAACCAAAAGCACTTTGTGCCTTTTCCCAAGCTCTACAGCAAGGGCTGTTGCAACAGTGCTTTTTCCTGTTCCGCCCTTGCCACCTGTAATTGCAATTTGCTTCATATTAACTCAATTTAAATACCTTTCAAACAATTTAAATATGTTTTGGGCATATGTGCATTACTGTTATGGTTAATTTAAGGTGTTTGGCGAAGCTAACCAATGTGCCTTCAAAACCAAAAATTGTTTTAGTAAATGAAGAAAACGGGTTTGAAAAATTCCTGTAAAAGGAACGACCAATTTTGCCTCTAGGTACCGGCAGCATTTCTTGCCTACTTTGCAGTCAAAAACTACAGTTTTGCCATTGCTGCTTCTGCTGCAAGTACAAATGGATGGTTTGTCGGTGCAGGCGTAAGCAAGGGATGTGTTCCAATTTGCAAAGTGCTTATTTCTGAAACTGTGGCATTGTTTTGTATTGCGAAGCCTGCAAGGTTTATTAATTCTCCAATAGTCTTGCCGCCAATTGTCTGGCATCCGAGCAATACGCCACTGTCTCTTGAAAAAAGCATTTTAACCTTTAAATCGCTTGAGCCAGGCAAGCAACCTGGATGCATATCTTTTGCCTCTGCTTCCCCTGCAACATATTCAAAGCACTGTCTTTTTGCCTCGGATTCTGTAAGGCCGGCTGCTGCCAAGCCAATGCCTGCAACAAAGGTTGAAAAAATTGCAATGGTTCCCTTGTTTTGCTTTATCACTCTAAGCTGGAAAATGTTATTGCCTGCAATCCTTGCCTCTGACGCAGCAGTTGAAGCAAGCATTATATTTGAAACCTGTCTTGTGAAAAAGCCTTTCTTTTCAGCACAATCTCCTACTGCAAAAATGTTTTTTTCGCTTGTCCTCATATATTCGTCTACAACAATTCCCTTTCCGCTTCCAAGGCTTAACCCTGCTTTTTCTGCAAGCAAAGAATCAGGCTTTGCTCCAACGCAGACAATTACCAAATCGGCTTTCAGTGTTTTGGTCGCCTTGCCTGAAATCTTAATGCCTTCAACCCTTTTGCTTCCGGTTATTTCATCTGCCATACTTCGGGTATAAAGCTTTATTCCTAATTTTTCCAAACGCTGTTCAACAGCTTTGCAAAACTCTTCATCAAAAGCCTGTTGCAGCAAACAGGGTGCTGTTTCAATAATGCTTACATTTTTTTTCATTTTGCACAACTCATCGGCAATTTCAACGCCAATAAAGCCACCGCCAATCACTACAACATTTGTTGCCTTATCTGCAGCCTTCTTTAAGTTTTCAATATTTTGCATGCTTTTTTCAACAAAGAATACATTATTCAATTCAATTCCCTTAATCGGAGGCTTTGCCGGAACAGAACCGGTTGCAAGAACAAGCTTATCGTACTCTATTTCTTTTTTTCCCGCAGTCAAAACCCTTTTGCTTTTTGCATCAATGCTTTCAACGCAATCAAAAACAAGTTCAATCCCGGAATTTTCCAAGGGCTTGTTTGACATGCAATTGCTTTCAACACTTGGCAGGCTGCCAAAAACGTAAGGAATTCCGCAAGGAATAATGCAATTCTCATCTTTTTTTACCAACATAACCTTTTTTTGGGGATAATTTTTTTTAGTGGTCAACGCAGTAACAACTCCTGCAGGACCTCCGCCAATAACCAACACATCTGATTTCATTTTTATTCCTCCTTAATTAATTCTTGTTCTGAAATAAATACAATGTAGCAATTTTATTTAAACATTTTCATACAATCTTTTTGTAAAAAAGGGTTAAAAAAAAGGATTGAATTGCGGGTTTGAAGCAAAATGTCAAAAGACAAAGTATTTGTTGGATTGCAGCATGCAGTGGCAAACTGCCGGCGTTGTGACCTGTGGAAAACAAGAAACAACCCTGTTTTGGGCGAAGGCAATCTGAATGCCAAAATATTGTTTGTAGGTGAAGCACCTGGCTTTAACGAAGACAAGCAAGGCAAGCCATTTGTTGGAAAAGCAGGAGAAATACTTGACCAGCTTTTAAATTCAGTTGGCTTAAAACGCCAGGACATCTACATCGCAAATGTTTTGAAATGCAGACCCCCTCAAAACAGGAACCCGTTTCCAGCGGAAGTGAAAGCCTGCTCGCTTTACCTCCACAGCCAAATTGAAACAATAAAACCACAAAAAATCTGCTGCCTTGGAAACTTTGCAACCTCGTTTATTATGAAAAAGTTTGGTTTGCAGGACAAGCTTGAGGGAATAAGCAAAATCCACGGAAAAACGTTTACTGTGTCAACCCTTGCAGGCACAATAAAAATAATTCCCTTATATCATCCTGCTGTGGCAACCTACGATGCAGGAATGCTTGAACCGCTCAAAAAAGACTTCTCCATTTTAATGGAAGCCTAAATGGCAAAGCCTTCCATCTCCCCAAAACCTTTTCATCAGGCAAGCCTGAAACCACTTGCATTTCTTTCGCATTAAAGTCGCCTTAAAATTCAAATTCTGTTCCAGCAGAACACTCTGTAAATGCTTTTGGAAAAAGCCCTTGAATTTCTGTCTTGTGTTCAGTGCAGTGCGTTGCCGCAACCAAATCAATTCCTTTCAATACCTCAAACTTGTCAAAGTCGTGAAATCCTCCAATTATAGCACGAATTCTTCCATGCTCTTCAACCTTTTTAAGAATCTTTTCCAAGCCTGGGTGGGAACAGCCAACCAAAGCTATTACTTCCTCTTTTGCCTTCAAAGCCAAAGCCTGTTCGTCAATTGAATTGCTTAGCTTTCCAGTGGAAAAAATGCCTTTGCTTACCTTTACTGGTTTGCTTACTTCAACCAATTCAGCCTTCTTTTCAATACGCTGTTTTGTTTCATTTGAAAACGAATTCAAAACAAAAACCTTAACACTTGAATTTTGCAAAACCCAGTCAAGACCGCCAGTGTGGTCCCAGTGGTCGTGTGACAAAACAACTTTGCTGATTTGTCTCGGTTTTATGCCAAACTTTTCTGCATTGAATGCCAGCACTTTGGAACTTGCTCCTGTATCAAACAGAACGTTTTCTTTTGCTTCAACAAGGCAGCTAAAGCCCCACTCTTCCTTAAAGCCAGGCAATGCTTGGTTGTCAACTAAAATTTTTAGCTTCATTTTATCTCAAAACTCTTTTTTCTGTAATATCCTGAGTAAATCGCTCCAAGCGGGTTGTGGGCAAGAACCCTGTCTTTTACAACAAGGGTTGTAACAGGCGCTTTTGAATGTTTTGAGAAAAGAATATCATGTCCCATGCACAATCCAACTGCAACATTCAACTCAGTCTTCTTTCTGTTTAATGCTGTTGCCTGTCCAATAGGGTTGCATGTAGCTTCAAACCTTTCTTGCCTAATATTTGGCAGACCAAATTCCTTTTTGTCTATTCCACAAACCTTGCAGCACACACTGTAGACCTCAAAGTCTTTTTTCAAAATTCTGTTAATAACTTCTGCTTCTTCCTGCAGCCCGACACAAAATGCCAAACCAAGCTTTTTGTAACCCATCTTCTTGCAGAACGCAATGAGCTCTTCAAGCCTGCAAAATTTCATGTAATAGCTTGACTCAAGAAAGGCGGCAGCTTCCATAACCTTCTTGTCTTCATTCTTGTACTCTTTCTTAACTTCTTTTCTGAATCCTGTGCAGTCCTTTCCCTCATAGCATTGTTTGTCCTTGCATTCAGCACACTTCATTCTGCCAGCCTCCTTATTCGCCGTGCCCGTCTTCTTTTGGAATGCCATACCCT
>DAOWAC010000165.1 GCA_030634785.1 Chloroflexota bacterium
ATAAAACTGCAACCTTTTTTTATAAATATGTTTTATTTTTCAATTTTGTTCTGATTGCAATCGAATGGAAATTAGATAATTCCTGCAATTCTTTGTCCAATTCCTGTTGATGCAATATAGTTCCAAGTGTCTGCAAAGATTTGTTGTACTGTAACTCCTATTTCTGTTTCCATTGCTTTGTAGAATTCATTCAGAGTAAATTCCATTAGCAAATCTGAAAGGCCCCATATTGTGAAGATAAGCAATGTAAAGAATGCTGTTGCAAAAACAATGAAGTAAAGGAATTTTATTCTTGTTCTTGCAGGGTGTTCTGGTGAAATAAATCTTATGACTACAAGATAGTGCCATGAGAGAATTGCTGCAATACTTAAAAGCAATGCAATTATTGAAAATCTGATTATTTTTTTCTCTACAATTTCATTTATTGTAATCTCTTCTACAACCCTTGATTCGACAGTAAAGCTTCTTACAATACTTGTTGTTGCACCCTCACTTTCTGATGTGGCTGTCATAACAAGTTTGTATTCTCCTGGTGGTAAAATAGGCATTTCAAATGCAATTTTTTTAGATTTATTTACTAAAATTTGTTCGTTGCTTTTCCATACAATTTCGTTGTCTTTCATTATTACCTGATTTAATCTTACAGGAACTTTTGCATCCAAATTTGTTCCGACTCTTATTTCTATTTCAAAAGGTCCTGTTTCAATTTTTTCAGGAAGTCTTGAAATATACAAATCAAGAGCTAGTGGAACACTGCTTTTTACTTCAATATCTTTTGTTGCAAACACCTTTGTTTCTTCAAAAATAAGCTGTACAACAAGACTGTATTTTCCAAGCATTCCTTCTAAAGTATTCAAATTTGCTTCAAATTCTTTTTCTTCACCTGGGTATAGAAAAACAACTTCTCTTCCTTCAACAATTCTTTTACTGTCTTTTTCCAGCCAAAATTCAACCTCTGCGTCAATTGCCTTTCCTAAAGGATTTTTTAAAATATAAACAAAATCAAGTACTTCTCCTGCCTTTATTGGTGTGTCAACCCTTGCAATTTTTACATCAAAAAACTTTGCACACTTTCCTGAAACACACCTGTAACCAAAATTACATTCTAAATCTGTTGTGCAAGGAATTGGTTCTGGGAGCGGTTGTGGAGGCGGAGCTCCTCCGCCACTTATAACAACATCTGTTTCACTTGAGTCTCCGCCGCTTGGGGTTGGACTTGGCGGAGTTTCACTGTAAGTAAAAATAGTTGTGGCAGTAGTTTGATTTCCATGATAGTCTACTGCTCTTACGGTGAGATTGTAGTCTCCGTCTGCTTCAATTCCTGTTTCTGTATAGGCACAATTGTATCCTGTTCCGCTTGCAGTACAATCTGTTGAATAATTAAATGCAGTGCTTTTTAGGGTTTGAAGATAAACAATTGTCTTGTCAAGTTCTATTCCTGTCCAATTATCACTCATTGAAAAGGAAACAGCTTTTGTGTCAACTACTGTTGATCCATTTGCTGGTAAAAGATTGGAAATAACAGGGTCAGTCATATCAATTGTGTAAATCCATCCAAGCCATGTTTTGTAATTTGCTGAAGACATTTCGCCAATAGTTGGTTGTGATATTGCTATAGTTTCATTAAAAGAAGTTGAACTAGTGCTTCCTCCTGCATAAACTCCAACTGAATTGGTGTCAATCTCAAGCGCAAAAGCGCACGGCAGCAAAAAAGCCAACGAAAACAAAACAGCCAATTTCACACAATACAAATTCATTTTTTTTCCACTTTCTTTAATATTTTTTTTTTCCTTTTTTTTTACACAAACCCGGCAATTGCACCAAGCAAGCCAGCAATTCCGTTTCCTA
>DAOWAC010000116.1 GCA_030634785.1 Chloroflexota bacterium
AAAGCAGAAAAAAAGCGGCAATTGTAGTAATTGTGATAATAATAATTGCTTCAAGCAGCCTTTTCTTTCTTTTTTGTTTTGCGTCAACTTTTTTCAGAACAGTATTTATTCCCTGAATTTCTTCCTGTGTAGGTTCATTAGCCAAAAAAGACACTCCTGCAAAATAATCTAATATAAGAAAGGAGTTACCCTATTTATTTATTTCGCTTAAGGCTTTTGGAAGAAATAAGGAGTTTGCAAGAGGATCAAGACCGTAAAGTGACTTATTTGCAAGAAACGCAGAAAACCTGCTTCCCGCCATGCATTTCAGTATATGAGGGCAAGCGTGGCAGATTTCAGGAATGAATTCAAGGGAGTTCATTCTAATCATAAAATCACTTTTCCAGGTATCCAAAAAACTATCCTTTGTTGCATTCCCGAGTTTTATGTCAAAAAAATAGCTTGGCTTTATGACTTTATCAACACCTGCAAAAAGACTACTGTGCCCGTCCTCATGAATGCCGCCAAGCGCAATTTTGCTAACCCTTTTGGGCTCAAAGCAACAGAATGGAACTGCGTTTTCAATTAAAAAATGATTCTTTTTTTTTCTTTGTGAATTAAAAAATTCAATTTTTTCAACTGCAAGCTGCATGTCCTTGTATGAAACAGGGCTTTTGTCTAAGGCATTTGGAATTTGTCTTAACAAAACCCATTGTGAAAAAGGCAGTGAAGAAACCACCGAGTAAAATTTTTCAAGCTGATTAATGTTTTCCTTTGTAAGGATTGTTGCAGCCCTTACAAAACAACCTTGTTTTGCAAGAGCCTTTACTGCAAACTTTACTTTTTTTGGAATGGCAAGGGAATGTAGTGAAACAAGCACATTGTCTGTGTTTTCCCCGATTTTTTTTGCTTTTTTTTCATCAAAAAGAGAAGCATTTGTATTCAGCATAGTGTAAAGCCCTTTCTTTTTTGCAAAAGAAAGCAACCCTGAAAGTTTTGGGTAAAGCAATGGCTCTCCACCAGTAAACCTTACCTTTTCAATTCCATCAGACGCAATAGTGGAAATTATTTTTTTTGCATCTTCAAAGGAAAGTTCTCTGGAAAAAGACAAGCTACTTTGCCTATTAAAACAAAAAGTGCAATCGTAATTGCATTTTTCAGTCAGCTGAATCTTTATTTCAAGAGGCTTTTTGTATCCCATAAAAAATTAGATTATTAAAGTTAATAAAAACTAATAGCTGCCATGAGAACTATGTTGATACACTGGCTTGCCCGACATATGTGCATGAGTATGCAGAGTTTCGGCCGAAGCACTTTTTACTTTTACAGAGGCAAGCGCTGCTCCAACCATTATTGCCCCAAGGGTAAGCACTGTTTGTTTTGTTATTCTGCCATTTTCCTCACAAATATAGGAAGAAATTGTCTTTTTTATTTCAGGAAGTTTACTAGCCATTGCTATCACATAGTAATAGCAGGTCGTTGTTTTTAAGTGTTTTCATCAAGCCATTTGAGCAAAATTCGGTTGTCTTTTCCAAAAATCTTTTCAAGCAGGAGAGAAAACTGTGCCTTTTTGAGTTTGCAGTCCTCGTCAAGGGCAAGCATTGGGACAAGACTTCCTTGAGTACAATAGGTTAAGACCGGGCAAAACCTGCAAAAACCAGTGAATTTGCATTCATTGCAGGCAAATCCAAGAGAGGAGGAAATTGATACCATATTCAGTGCTTCGGGAGATGTAAACACTGACTTGTATGATTGTTCAACATTGCCTATTTTGAACAGTGGTTCGGCTTTTGCCTCATCACAGGTAAAAATATCACCGTTTGGCTGGTAACTGCACTGCATTAGGGCTGCACCACAAGGCTTTGAAAAGCAGGTGTGATAGTTTGGTTCAACCTTGTTCATTTTTCCAAGTGTTAAAACACTAAGTTGTTCACTAATAGGTTTTCCGTCTCTTGTCATTTTAATGCAGTAATCAAGGGTCTTCTTCCAAAAATCAAAATAGTCACTACCCAAATAGCCAATTTTTTCCCAGTTTTTTCCGGCAAGACCGATTTTTCTTAGAGGAACAGGAGTAATGTCCTGAAAACCAAGTTCAAGATAGGTGTCAACAATTTCTTTTGCAAAAGGAAGACTGTTTTTTGTTACAGTGCACAATGCCCCAAGATTTTTGAAACCAAAATCCTGCTTTAGGCAATTAATCCATTGAACCACTTTGTCAAAACTGCTTCCGTTGGACCAGGGTCTGTTTTTGTCATGCACTTTTTTTGGACCGTCAAGCGAGGTACATACATCAAAAATTTTATTCTTTTGCAAAAATGATGCAATGGTTTCATCCATCAGAGTCAAATTTGTAACAATTCGCCAGTGGATTTTTTTGCCTTTCTTGGTTTTTGCATAATTGACAATTGATTCTATTGCAGGAAAGTTTGCAAGAGGTTCGCCGCCCTGAACTTCTCTGGTAATTTCTTTTCGCGTACTTTGCCAGGCGAAAGCAACAATTTTTTTACCAGTTTTTTCATCCAAATCAAGACCTTTTGCATTCATATTTGAGCTGTTTGCATAGCAGTAAAGGCAGCTTTGGTTGCATCGCATTGTAGGATTGACAATATGCAGTGAAACTCCTTCACAGACATGACCATACCTTACTCTATAATCATTTATTTCCAAGGATCTGTTTTGTTTGGTAATAATAATGTGGGCTTTCTCAAGTTTTTTAAAAAGCACCTTGCCAATCTTTTGCTTTTTAAAATCTGCAAATTCGTTTTTGTCAAGACAGGCAATCCTTCCAAAAGAGGTTATGAGCAAAACCTGTTCGTTGTTTAACCGGTGAACAAAATATTTGTTGAATTCAAATTTTGGTATTGAAATAGTTTCTTCAGGCATGCTCTCCAAGCTCCCTTTTTAATGCAAGAACAAAATTGCAGAAATGCAGCGCGATTGATTCAGGACTTTCAATTCCCTTAGGAGTAATCTCCACAAGTACTCTTGCTTTATTTTTCTGAACCAATACAGCTGCAATGCCCTGAAATTTGGACGCTGCTTGATGAACCAAATGCAGGGGATAAAAAAACCTGTTCAGGTCAATTGTTGCCAAATTTTTTTCGCAATTAATCTTTATCTGGTACATTTTCAACCACTTGTTGCTGGCAGCAATTTAATCACTTTGAGAATGACCTGCAAAAGCATCCTTTACCAGCTCTTCCCTGAG
>DAOWAC010000068.1 GCA_030634785.1 Chloroflexota bacterium
CCCTGCTCCCTGCAAATAAGCCTAAAAGCCAAATCAGTGGACCGATACATTGGAGCAAGAACAAGCCTGTTTTTCAGAGTTATGCCGGCAATCTTGAAAACCATAAAGGAATAAAGAAAAGGAATTGCTATAAGGCTATTGGGGGGGCGAAAGAGTGGTGGGGAAGAACAACAAAACCTGTTATGTATAAGATGGGTTTTGGGGATTTTTTGTTGACTTTTTCACCGGACCGGGTTTTTCCAGCTGTTGTTTTTTCGCCTGAAAAAAATGACATTTTCGGGGGCTTGGAAAAGGAGGCGAAAAATTCCAAAAAAATGGAAAAAATAGAAAAAAATGGAGAAAGAATTTGCCCGTACTCTGCAAAATTTTTTTGTGTTTGGAAATGCAGCAGAAAGGTCGTGCTACGCATAAAAAACACTCAAAATGAAAACCAAAACAGAGCAGGGGTTTGTTGTTGCTATTCTAAACTACTTAGGGAGAAGGAAATCCGGAAAACAAACCATTTTGCGTCTTTTATGCTTTTAAACCGCTTATACTAGGGGTTTTAAGAGTAAAAAAGGTCAAAACGCAAAGAGAAAATTTTCCAAAAAAAATTTGCAGCGAAAAAACACAAAAAGAGTTATGTAGAAGATTGGTTTCTTTTGATATAATGGGGTTTGAAGCGATTTTGTTTTTTGGGAGATTTGAAATTTTTTGGAGGAGGAGAAGAAATGTTTTGAAAAAACCTGGTTTTTTGAACGTTTTTTTACCGGAAATTTGGTTAGGGTAGTTATTTAAATTCTATTTCGCAATATATAATTAATTAAAACAGGGAAATGTCCTTTTCACACTTGTTGGGGACTTTGGATTTTTTCGTGTTTTTGAAAAAAAATCAAAATTTTGAAGAAAATCAAAACAGGGGTGTTTTATTTGAAAGTAAGTGAATTAAAAGCAAGAGCAGCAGTTGATGAAATAGAACTTGAAGTTGTAAGCAAGGGAGAAATCAGAGAATTCGCAAACGAGCGAAGTTCTGGAAAAGTTTGTTCTGCAGCAGCAAAGGATGCAGCTGGAGATGAAGTAACAGTTTCTTTGTGGAATGACGAAATTGACAAGGTCAAAGACGGTTCAAAGATAAAGATTGAAAAAGGCTGGTGCTCAGAATTCCAGGGAAACAAACAGGTTAGCGCTGGTAAATTCGGAACATTAACTGTTTTAGAGTAAATTCTGCTTTAATTGTAGATTTTGTTTTAATTCTGTCGAAGCAGGAGCCATTTTGGCTCTTTTATTTTTTTCAAAATTCAAAGGCTGTGTTTTGCAGTCTTTTGAATTCTATTTCTACTGTTTTTTTGTTTACATATGGGTTGTGGTGTCTGAAGCCTCCGCCAAATCCGTGCGGAATATGCAATAGTTCGTGAATTATTGTTTTTGTCTGATCTTCAGGAGATTGCCTTCCAAAATGTTCTGTAATTAACTCTATTACGTAAAATGGTTTTTCCTGCATGCCAAGCTGCATTACCTTTCCTAAAGTGTGAATTCTTGCAATAACACGCCTTGTTTTTGTACCCTTGCTTTCAACACATGCGATTCTTTCGAGGCATATGTGGCCAAATTCAAGTGCTTTTACTATTTCTTTAGTCTTTTCAGTCCAAGATATAGAGAAGGAATAGTGCATTACAAACTAGTATCAGGCAAAGTAATTAAATGTTTTTAAAGAATCTTACAAAAGAATTAAATGTTTTTAAAGAAGCATAGAAAATAAATCGTTAAAAAGTTCCGGAAAAAATACAACAAGCAAGGTAAGTAAAATTAAGAGAATCACTCCTTCATCAAGCCTGTACCACATTACAAACATTGCAACAATTGGAATTAGAAAAATTGCAGGTGTTGCCCCCATTGCAAAAACAAGATATCCTGCAATCATTCCAACTACAAAAATAAGCATTAAGATTGTGCCAATTTTGGTAAGAATTATTGGAATTGTTTTTACAATCTTGTCAAAAAAACTTGCTACACGACGAGGCATAATAAAATTGCTACGCTCAAAGTATTTAAACCTGTTTATTCAAATTAACCTGTTCAAATCAGTCAGGAGTTGTTTGAAAAATTTCTTTTTTTAAAGAAAGTTAAATTAATTAAACCGAACTAAAATAGGCATCTTTGCAAGCAGTGGTACAAAACCGCCTGCTATACAAATCAACTGGATTTTCAATATCTTTTCCACAATATAGACAACGCCAGGTCTTTTTTTCTGCAAAATTCCCAACACGTCTTTCAGTAAAATTTCCAACACGTCTTTCAGTAATAGTAGCTAATGACAATACAACCACCTCGTCAATATTAGGAGAGATGATAAATTTAAGTATATTTGTTTTGGAAAACAAACTTGAAAAAAACGAAATATTGGGGAAAATTTCCCCAAAAAAAAATAGAATTATTTCTTTTTGTCTTCTTCAGGTTCTTCGGCTGTTTCCTCTGCAGGAGCTTCTTCTTCTGCTTCTTCCTCTTCTGCAGGTTTCTCAGCTGCTTCTTCCTCTGCTGCAGGTTTCTCAGCTGCTTCTTCCTCTGCTGGTGCTTCTTCGGTTGTTTCTTCAGTTGCTTCTTCTGCTACAGATTCCTCAGCTACAGACTCTTCTTCTGCTGCTTCTTCCTCTGCTGCAGGTTCCTCAACTGCTTCTTCCTCTGCATCTTCTTCAGCAGCAGGTTCTTCAGCTTCTGCTGCTTCTTCAACCGCAGGTTCTTCAGCTTGCTCGCCTTCAGGAGTTTCTTCAGCTGCTTCTGCAGCTTCTGCTTCACCAACAACTGTGCCAAAAGCAACCTTGCCTCTTACAGCGTCAATTTTGACTTTTACTGTTTGACCTGGTTTTGCATTAGGAACTATTACAACAAAGCCCTTGACTTTACCGATTCCGTCTCCTTTTGCACCTGTAGCATCAATTGCTATATCATAGGTTTCTCCCTCATTTACTGGCTTTTCGCCTTCAAACCTTCGTCTATTATACTGACTATATGCCATGTTACTTACCTCCAATTAAGGAAATTAAGATCTTATAAATAAAATACCAGAAAAAGACTGTAATTTTATTCCTGTCCTTAATTCCATTTTATGCCCTTACGGCTAAAAACATTATCACTACAAATGCTTTTTAAAGTTAAGCAAAAGCTGATTTAGAAGTAATTTTTTAAAAAAAAAGAAGTTTTGAAGAATACCAAAAACTCAAAATGATTATGTAGATGCCTTTAAGGCTTAGTTTTTAGTTTCTTCTTTTTTCTTTCTGTTTGCGCCAAAATTAGCGTACTTTCTGTATTTCTGCATAGTCCATGCAGGTGGCTGTTTCTTCCTGAGTTTGAATTCCTCAGCAAGCAACTGCTGTCTCAGTTCTTCATCTATTCCTATATCCATATCTCACACCTCAATTTATATTATAAAAAACACTTATAAGTAGGACTCGTGTTATACTAATATACAGTTAAACTCTTTAAAAAGAGATTGTTTTTATTAAATATCATGATGCAGAAAGTAAGATTTATGTTTTTGAAGGGCATCTTCTATTTTGTCCTTGGAGTAGCATTTGCAACACTTTTTGTCTGGAGTATGGTACAAGGCATATTAATACACATGACAGCAGGTGGAACCGAAGCTGCTTTTGGATATTATTTTGCAGCATGGCTTGCAGGAATTGGCGGACTTGTATTAGGAATTCAGGCAAGACAGCTTATTCATTATGCTTCAATTTCAGAATAATTTTTGTGTTTTTTTGCCCATAAATAAAGCAGGAGCTATCAAAAACAAGCAAAAAGAATAATAAAATTATTTCTTTTTCTTAGAGACTGCTTTCTTTGGAGCAACTTTTTTTGAGGCAGATTTCTTTGAAGCAGGTTCGTCTGAAACGGTTTCTTCTGAAAGTTCTTTAGCAAGCAATTCTTTTGTTTCCTTTGAAGGTTCTTTAAAACCCTCTCCTTCTTCCCAGTCTTCTATATCCTCTTTGTCAAGACCTAATTGAGCAAGGTGTTTTTCGTGTTCCTTGACATCAAGCCCTTCATACCATTTGCTCCATTCTTTGTCCCCTGACTTTTCAATCTTTCCAGCAGGTTGAGGTTTAAGTTTTGCTTTTTTAGGCATATTAATCAAAAGAAAATAAGAATGAAAAGATATTAAAGTGTTGCTTTTGTCATTGCAAAAAAATAAAAACAAAGAAGACCAAATAATAGCATGGATTATACGGCAACCCCCTCTGAAGGAATAAATGAAAAAGAATCTGAAAAAAACAAAAAAACGCCTGAAGGAGAACTTGGAAATGAGGCTTGGGGTAAAAAACTAAGACAGGAATTGATAGTAAGCGGATATAGTTTAAGAACGATAAAAATGTATTTGTGTTATTTTAATGAATTTTCTCGATTTTTAAAAAAGCCAATTGAGCAAACAGAGAGGGATGATCTTGTCGGCTTTCTTGCAGAAAAAAAAGAAAAAGGAGATGTAAGTAATGCAACCCTTGCATTGGTTCATGCCGCATTACAGTTCTTCTTTCACAAAGTAATGCGTAAGAAAATAGTTGATGATATAAAAATTGCCAAAAAGGCCAAAAAACTCCCGGTAGTACTTAGCCAGAGAGAAGTAAAAGATTTGATAAAAGCAGCACCTGCAAAAAGGGATAGATTAATGGTGGAATTTCTTTACAGTTCAGGTTGCAGAGTAAGTGAATGCGTAAAACTAAAAACAGAGAATTTGAATTTTAAGGAAAGAATTGCTTCAATAAGAGGAGGAAAAGGAAACAAAGACCGGATTATAATTCTGTCAAAAGAATGGCTAAAGCATATAAATAAATATCTTAAAAAGAAAAAAATCAAGAGCCCTTTTGTCTTTAGTAAAAAAAATGGAAAACCTCTTTCCTCAGACACTGTACAAAGAGTCGTAAAAAAAGCTGCAAAAAAAGCAGGAATTGAAAAAAAAGTAACTCCCCATACTTTGAGACACAGTTATGCAACACACCTTCTGGAAGCCGGAGAAAACATCAGAAAAATACAGGAACTTTTAGGACACAGTGATTTGAGTACAACCCAAATATACACCAGAGTAAGCACAACAGAATTAAAAAAAGTCAAAAGCCCACTGGATCAATTATAAGTCAAAAACGTGTTGGGATGATTATAAATCAAACACCAGTTGAATCGATTATAAATCAAACACCATTTGGAGTGATTATAACACACCAAAAGGAGAGCCCCCGCACTTCCACTAATTTAAGAACAGGATAACTGAATCTGAGCCAGACTTACAGAAAGTCTGCAAAAATCTGCTGCTATTTTTCTTCCTTTTTGAGTTAAAAAAACAAGTTTTTTACGCCCTTCTGGTTTAAATGAAACAAGCCCAAGTTCTTTAAATTTTGAAAGAAGTTTGATTATGTGAGGAAATGTGCAGTCAATTTCTTTTGCAAGAGAAGATGCATACCAGGCCTGTTCTTCCCTGCTTAAAGCAATAAGAGCATTAACTGGTTTAGTCCTTAAAAAAAGCCCTTCATGGATAAAATCAACAGCCACAATACACCACTCCTAAAAAAATAGAAAGCAAAAAAGATTTAAAAGAAACCTAAAATGAAAACTGTCTTTTTTTATGTATAAATAGGGAAATGTTAATTGGAAGCAATAGGTGTAAAAAATAGGGAAAAAAGAGATTATGTATAAGGTAGATTGTGTTCTATACCGGCACAAATTAGAGAAGAAAAGATTATGTATAAGATAATTCTTTTCTTGTTTTTAGGTAGGGGAAACAACCAAAACACTTATATACTTTGAAGGAATTAGTATTATAGTAAAATTTAAGGAGGGGCAAACATGACACTACGCTTATCAAAGTTGTTTGGAATGGATATTTACACTGCTGATGCAGAGTACAAAGGCAAAGTTTTTGATGTCATAATAAA
>DAOWAC010000080.1 GCA_030634785.1 Chloroflexota bacterium
ATGGAAACTGTAAAACAAACATTTTGGTAACTGAAAAAAGTGGCGTGTTTAATTTAATTAAAAGAATTTCTGCAACAGTAAGCCGGCAGTTTAATGAGTTGCATCCTTTGCTTGATGCAAGGCTTCCTGATGGAAGCAGAGCAAATGCGACTTTTAATTATGTAAGTCCTTTTGGTCACACTCTTACAATAAGAAAATTTAGTTCTATTCCAATTTCAATAATTGATTTAATTTCAAACGGGACAGTTAATGCAGAGCTTGCAGCATTTTTTTGGGCGATGATTCAGGGGCTTGGAATGCATCCAACAAACACAATAATTACTGGTGGAACAGGTTCTGGAAAAACAACTTTTATGAATGTTCTGACTTCATTTATTCCTTTTGAAGAACGAATAATTACAATTGAAGATACAATTGAACTTGATTTGGGTGCAAGAGAAAATTGGATTCAGATGGAAACCAAACCAAAAATTAAGGACGTTCTTGCAGTGTCAATGGATGACTTGCTTAAAAACACACTGAGAATGAGGCCTGACAGAATAATTGTAGGCGAAGTAAGAGGGGGAGAAGCACAAACCCTTTTTGTTGCAATGGACACTGGTCACAGGGGAATTTTGGGAACTTTGCATAGTAATAGTGCAAGGGAAATGATTCTAAGGCTTAAGAATTCTCCAATGGATGTTCCTGAACAAATGCTTCCATTGCTTAATATGGTAATTGTTATGCAAAGGCGTTATCACAAGGATAAGGGTATTGTGAGGAACATAAAACAGGTTGCTGAAATTGGCAGAATGGACGAAACAGTACTTTTGAATAATGTTTTTGAGCTTGATGAAAAAACAGGAAAAACCAACAGGACAAAGGTTCCAAGTTCATTGATTGAAGAACTTGCAACAGCAACCGGAATGAGCAAAAATGAACTGAAGAGAGAAATTCAGATAAGGAAAAAAATTCTGCAGTATATGGTTGGAAGAGGAATCAGAGAAAGAAGTCTTGTTGAAGCATTAATACAGCAATATTATTTTGATCCTGAAACAATTCTCAAAAAGGTTGCTGATTTCTTTCGCAAACAATGATTGAAAAAAACCAGTATTTCTGCAGGATTATTTTAGTTCTTTTCTAAATTCTTTTTCAAGTCTTTTAAGCAATTTATAATTTTTTTCAAGTTTTTCGTTTGCTCGTTCAAGAATATATTTCATATACTCTTTTTCAACCAATACCTTTTTTCCTTTCTTTACCGGAAACGCAATTCCCTGGCTTCCCTGTAATTCAACCAAAAACTTTCCTGGTTTTGCAACAATTATTCCGCCTCTTTTCACTCCGGCTTTTGTCATTGCAGCCAAAACTTTTTTTGCGTTTTCTAAAGTATTTGCTCCAACATGAAAAATAAACGGGTCCAGCTTGAACCAAAGTTCGCCCTTGATTTCTGCATCAATTCCTTCCCATAATTCTTTTTCTTTTACAACACAATGCCATTTTCTGTGAAAACATGCTTCTCGTTTGCTTTCTCCTTTTGGAAGCTGTAATAAAATTATTCTTCCTGCACAGCTACTGCTTGTGAAAAAATTCTTTGTCTTTGAAACAAATCTGCACAATGGAATAATCTGCAAATCTGCCTTTTTTTCCGCAATTGCCTTTTCCAAACTCTTTTTGTGCATGTCTTTAACCATTGCAAAACGTTCAATGCCTTCATAATACTTTTTCTTTAAATCAGTATTTCTTTCCATTTTATTTCATCTCCTAATTCGAGCAATAATGCTCTGTTTTCTTTTACTGATCCAATATTGATGCTGATTGTGTTCCCGATTTTTTCTTCGCCAAAAGAACTATGTGCATGACCGCATAGGTGAACTATTGGCTGTGTTTCTTCCAAAATTTCTTTTACTGCACTGCTTCCAATTGGTATTCCTCTGCTTGATTTGTCAAGTTTTGTTTCTAAAGGGGGCAAATGTGTAAGCAGTACAACATTTTTTTCTCCCTGCATTAATTCAATCAATGCTTTTTTTATTTTTTCTTCACTTGAAAGAAAATTGCCTGCATCTCCAACAAGTCCGCTTCCAAATCCAACAAAAGTATATTTGTCAATTTTTTTCTTTTTTTCATGCAGTGAAATTCCTTTTTCTTCAAGCAAATGCAAAACAGCCTTGCTGTCCATATTTCCCGGAACGGCCAAAATTTTAAAGCCTTTAAGAGGCTTTAGCACCTCTTCTGCTTCCATTACATTTCCAAATTCTGTCAAATCTCCTGTTATTAACACAAGTTCAACATTCTTGTTATGTATAAGTTCTACTATCTTTTGTACTCTGGATGCAGAACCGTGAATATCTCCAATTGCAAGTATTTTCATTTTAGATACCTTTTTAATTTTGTTAAGGGGTAATATTACTAGGGGTTGTAATTGTTTAAAAGATTGCTTGTAACATTTTGTTTTCTACTGCTTGTTAGCCAAGCTTTTGCTGTAATTTCTATTGTAGAGCCTGTTGATACCAAGCTTTCTGATGATGGTGAAATTTCTTTTGGAAAAATTGCAGGAGGCGAAATTCTAAGGGTTGTTGTGAAGAAAAAAAGCGATTTGGGCAGTGACTGGGTAACTATTGGCGTTGATGGTTTGCCTGCTGGTTGGGAATCTGAAACTGTTGAAACTGACAAAACATTAATTGCTTTGATTTCTCTTGCGCCAAATGCTGAAATAAGCACTCAGCGCATAACTTTTACTCTTGCAAACGATTCAATTCCAAGTTTGAACGAATCTTTTTATGGTTCTGTTTATGTTAATGAAAATTTGCTTGATGTTTCGTTTGAAAGTCTTACAATTGATGCAACTCTTGGTCAGTCGGCAGAATTTGTTTTAACAATTAATAATGATTCAATTGCTTCTCATTTGATTATGGTTGAAAGTACTTTGCCTTATTATTGGTTTTCAGGAAAAACAATTGAAGTTGGGCCCCTTGAAACAGAACAGGTTCTAATTGAAGTAATGCCTTACTCTTATGGTGAAAAAAACTTTTCTTTTGAAGTTTCTTCAGAGTTGAATAACCAAAGTTTAAGTTTTCCTGCAAAGCTTGATGTAAAACCTAATCTTGTCGGAATGTTTAGAGCTCCTGCAGCAGGTTTTCCTTTTTTCTCTCCTGGAATGCTTCCATATTATTTAATTAGCAGCCTTCTTAGCTTTTTTTAACTTATTTGTGTGATTCTTTTTGGATAAAACAAAAGCCTATTCGCGTGATTTAATTTCTCTGATTGAATCAGGAAAAATTGTTTCAAGAGACCGGTTGAATGAGGTAAAGATTGCTCTTTGTTCGGAGTACAATCTTTCTGACATGCCTTCAAATGCAACAATTCTTTCTTTTGCAAAAAAAAGAACCGATATTTTACTAAGTCTGCTTAAGGTAAAGCCCACCAGAAGCCTTAGTGGAATAACGGTTGTTGCAATAATGTTAAAGCCTCATAATTGTCCCGGTGAATGTATTTATTGCCCTGGAAGTCTTTTGCCAGGAAAAAAGACGCCTAAAAGCTATACTGGAAAAGAGCCTGCTACAATGAGAGCGGTTGCCATGAATTTTGATCCAAAAAAGCAGATTGAAAACAGAGTATGTCAGCTTGAAGAAGCAGGGCATAATACAAGCAAGATTGAATTAATTGTAATGGGTGGGACTTTTTTAAGCCAGACAAAAGCCTATCAGGAAAAGTTTTTGCTTTCTTCAATTAATACTTTGTGCAATTCAAACGCAAAAACAATTGAGGCTGCAAAAAAACTGGCTGAGAAAAGCAAAACAAGAATTGTAGGAATTACTTTTGAAACAAGGCCTGATTTTTGTGGCAAAAAAGAAATCGAACAAATGCTAAGGTTTGGAGGAACAAGATGCGAACTTGGTGTTCAAACAATTTATGATAAAGCTTACAAAAAAATAAAACGCGGACACAGTGTTGCAGATGTTGTAAGTGCAACAGAACTTTTGAAGGATTCCTGTTTTAAGGTTACATATCATTACATGCCTGGTTTGCCTTCTGTTTCATTTTCAGAGGATAAGAAAGCATTAAAGGCGCTTTTTAAAAATCCTGATTTTATGCCTGACAATCTTAAAATATACCCCTGTCTTGTGATTGAGGGAACAAAGCTTTACTCTTTGTGGAAGCAGGGAAAGTATGAACCCTTTTCAACAGAAAAAGCAGTAAAGCTTCTTGCTTATACAAAGCAATTTGTTCCAAGGTGGGCAAGAATAATGCGTATTCAGCGTGATATTCCGGCACAGCTTATTGCTGCAGGTGTAAAGAAAAGCAATCTTCGACAGCTTGTGCAAAAGGAAATGCATAAAAAAGGACTAAAATGCAGTTGTATAAGGTGCAGGGAAGCAGGTCTTCTTTCACGCAAAGAATCATTAGCAAATGATACAAAAATGTTTGTTGAAGAATATAATGCAAGCAATGGCAAAGAATTTTTTATTTCTTTAGAGGATAAAAAAAGACAGTGCTTGTTTGGCTTTGCAAGGCTTAGAATTCCTGCAAATCCTTTTATGAAAGAAATAGGTTCTGACACAACTCTTCTAAGAGAGCTTCGTGTTTTTGGATTACCCTTAGCTTTGCATAAGAGAAAAGAACAGGCATTGCAGCATAAGGGCTTTGGAAAATCTCTTATAAGAAAAGCTGAAGAAATTTCTCTCAATTTTGATGCAAAAAAGCTTTTGGTAATAAGCGGTCTTGGAGTAAAGCCTTATTATTATTCTCAGGGCTTTAAGTCTGACGGTTCTTTTGTATCAAAAGCCATTTAAACAACCTTGAACTTATTGTTTTACTTATGAAGCCTGAAGACGAATGGATTCTTTTCATTGAACGAAATCCGTCTTTTTTCAAATTAAGCAAAGATGCTTTTTCCTTAGAGGTTCTTGAAAAAATTGGTGATGGAAGTAAGAGTATAGCTGGTTTGAAAATTTTTTTTCCAGGAACAAGTGAGCGAAAAATAAGGCTTTCACTAAAGAAACTGGTTGAATATAAGGTAATTG
>DAOWAC010000118.1 GCA_030634785.1 Chloroflexota bacterium
ACAAATTTACAATTATAATAAGAGACATTGATTTGCCAAAAGAAGAAATTGAAAAAAGAATAAAAGAATGCTTTAAGGAAATGAAAAATGGAATTGCAAACTATTTTGGTGAACAAAGATTTGGCGGAATAAGACAAATAACCCACATTGTTGGAAAAGAATTTTTGAAAGGCAGATTTAAGGAAGGAGTAATGCTTTACCTTACACATACTGTTAAAGGAGAACAGGAAGAAATCAAAAATGCAAGAGAACAACTTGCAGAAACAGGAGACCTTGCAGAAGCAACAAGATTGTTTCCTCCAAAGTTCAGATATGAAAGAAGCATGATTCACCACTTGTGCAAATACCCAAACGATTTTGTAGGAGCCTTTGGAAAGTTGCCCAAAAAGCTTCGTTATCTTTTCACACACGCTTACCAAAGCTATTTGTTCAATCTGATAATAGAAGAAAGAATAAGACAGGGAATTGGTTTAAAAAATGTTGAAGGAGATATATTAATTGATGGAATTCCAACAGCTCCGCTTTTTGGATTTGAATCAGGATTTGCAAGTGGAAAGCCTGGAGAAATTGAAAAAAAGATTTTAGAACAGGAAGAAGTTGAATTGAAAGAATTCAGAGTGAAAAAAATGGCTGAAATTTCAAGCAAAGGAACAAGAAAAAAACTTGTTTTGTTTCCTGAAAAACTTAAGCTTGATGAAATTAAAGAAGATGAATTTTATCCTGAAAAACTTTGTGCAACAATTTCGTTTGAACTTTCAAAAGGAAATTATGCCACAACTGTTTTAGAAGAAATTATGAAAGGACAAAATCCACAGACTGAAAGCAGCTTAGGAAGTGAAAGCGATTCAGGAAATGAAAGCAATTCAGAAAGTGAAAGCAAGTTAGAAAATAAAAGCAACTTAGGAAGTGAAAGCAAATGATTACAGAACTTCTATTTTTTGCAATTCCCTTTATTATATCAGTTATTGCTGTACTATTTGTTTCAAAACAAAACAGAAAAATGAAAATTACCGGAAAAGATATTAACAAAATAAACAAAAAAGAATTACCAGAAGGAGTTGGACTTGCATTGCTTGCACCTCTTTGGGCAGCAATAATAATGTTTAATCTTTTAATTGCGGAAAACACAGGATTTATTGCATTTGGTCTTACAATAACAGTACTTTGTATTGTTGGGTTTTTAGATGACAGGAAACAAAAATTCAAAGTAAGAACAGTTAGTTGGACAAGCAGGGCAGCAATAGTATCACTTGTCTGCATGATGTTTGCAATGTTTTATGCTCCAAACATTTTTTGGATTCTGCCATTTGCAATATTTGTAGCAGGACTTGCATCTTTTGAAAACACATTTGCAGGACTCAACGGATGGGAAGTTGGAAGCGGGTTCATTATAGCCTGCTTTGCTGCGCTATTACTTGTAAGTTCGGGGCCGTTACCAATAGCAATTGCTTTGGTTGGATCAATTGCAGGACTTTTAATATTCAATGTTTATCCGGCAAAAGTTTTTCCAGGAGACAGTGGAACACTTTTAATCGGAGGAAGTATTGCATGCATAATTATACTAACTCAAAGAATAGAACTTATTTTTCTCACAGTATTATTCTTTTTACCACATTTTGCAGACTTCCTACTGAAGTTTTTGACAAATAAAAAGGATATGAGTCAAAGCAAAAATATGCCTTACACAATTGGAAAAGACAACAAGCTAAGAATTCCACATGGAAAACCAAGGTATGATTTTGCAAAAATGCTTTTGAGAATTTTTGGACCAATGCATGAATGGTTTGTTGTTACATTAATCTGGGTAATAGTTGCAGTCAACTGTTTTTTCTGGATTCTGGTATTCAACGGAATTGGACTGCTCTAATTAGTCCTATTTGTTTTCCCTTTGAAAACAAAAAAGTAAGCTATCATGCTTAAGAAAGTTGGAATAACCAGCCTCATTAAATCAAAGAGAATTATAACCGCTACAATTTGCTGGATTGAAAGAGACACTATTATAATGGATTTCATTGAAAGGAAAAGAATTCCAAAGACTTCAACAATACCAATTCCTTTTGGCAGGAAAGGAACCCTTTCAAGAATTGCAAGGATTGTAAACAGTATTAGCATTGGATAAAAAGGAATTGGAGAATTTGCAGCAAAGAAACATAATGCAAAAGCAACGAATTCAAAAACAAGAGAAACTATTGCAAGAAATGCAATTAAGGCAAGTGTTTTTGCAGGAATTGTTTTAAGATAAAGACTGTAATGCCTAAAGTATTCTGAAACTTTGCTAAGGAAATGAAAACGCTTTGAAAGCCTGTCAAAAACTCTTGCAATTTTGAAACCAATTCCTTTTTTTAAAGGAAGTAAGAAAAGCAACGATGCAAGAATAACAACTGCAAAGCCTGATACAAGAATTACCTTAATCCAAAGTTGAAGAGCAGGATGCATTATTGCAAAAAAGAAAGAAGCACTTGCAGCCAAAGCAATAACAAGAAATTTTAATCCCTTAACAATCATTGAAGCAGCAATTGTTTCCTTGTAGGGTGTGGAAAAAACATCCTTCATTTTCAGGGAACGCATTGCATCAGCGCCAAGCTGAACAGGAGTCATTGAAGCAAAGACACAAGCAAAACCTATCTTGATTTTTTCAAAAGTTCTTCCGCCTTTTATCAGAATTGCCCAGGCAAGCATCCATACAATAATACTGGCAATGAAAAACAAAGCACCTGTAATAAATGCAACAGGCTCTGCTTCTGCAAGCACTGAAAAAGCACCTGAGAGAATTGCAAGCACTGCAAGCAATGCAAAAACGCCTGCAAGTATGATAAACGCTGTTTTGATATTCTTGTGCATTTTGTATTACCCCCCTAATGGTGTGTTAGGTAAAAGTGTTATTAATTCTTTTCGCCAGGCATTACCCGGTGCACAAATATGAATCCGTTGCTATAAACCTTGTCAAGCGGATAAAATTCTATTATTCCATATTTTGGTTTGCCACCAATTGCCTGCCTGTGAATGTAATCAACCTGATTAAAGACATGAGTAATTCCGTATTTTTCAAGAACGGAGTAATTTTTAGTTTCAAGAAAATCATATGCATCCAAGAGCTTTTCTTCATCAGCATATTCAACTCTCAAGTCTGCCAAAGCACCACGTCCTGCAACAGAAGTTATATCATGAC